>JAFQPD010000039.1 GCA_017411945.1 Mailhella sp. | reverse complement strand
TTATGCAGTCCGGCTGTGCGGGGAGCTTTAGGATGGAAATTCCTTGACCTCGCCGGAGGCGCCGCCGCAAAGCGGCGGGTTTAGCGCCCACCCCACGCCGACAGGAAGTCGGCATGGAGGTGGGCGAGGCGCGGTCTGAATGTCTCAGCGGAGCGCCGCTGAGGGAGCCGCAGGCTCACGAGGCGTGCTCCGGTCAGGTTCACGCTCGAAGGACTCTTCGGCTGACTGAAAAGTCAGCCAAAAGCGGATTTCCGACAGGAAATCCAAGACAGCAAATACCTTTCCAAACACTTGGAGTGTTTATGAAACAGGGCATATATACTATCACCGCGAACGAGTCGCTCACGAAGGACGTGTGGCGCATGGTGCTTGCGGGCGACACTTCGGCCATGACGGCCCCGGGGCAGTTCGTCGAGATAAGCCTGCCCGGCTTCTATCTGCGCCGCCCCATCTCTGTCTGCGACTACGACGAGGCGAGCATCACCATCATCTACAAAGTGGTGGGGCAGGGCACCGACGCCATGACCAAGCTCGTTCCCGGCGACACGCTCGACCTGCTCACCGGCCTTGGCAACGGCTTCGATCCTGCCAAGGCTGGAGAATCCCCCGTGCTCGTGGGCGGCGGTGTGGGCGTGCCTCCGCTGTACGGCCTTGCAAAGAAGCTCATCGAGGCCGGCAGGAAGCCCTTCGTCATCCTCGGCTTCAACAAGGCCGAAGAAATTTTCTACGCCGAAGAGTTCAAGGCTCTGGGTGCTGACGTCGCTGTCACCACCGTGGACGGTTCCATGGGCATCAAGGGCTTCGTGACCCATGCCCTGCCCGAGAACATCAGCTTCGTCTATACCTGCGGCCCTCTTCCCATGCTCAAGGCCCTGCATAAGGCTACCGGCGAAGTGAGCGGCGAATACAGCCTTGAAGAACGCATGGGCTGCGGCTTCGGCGCATGCATGGGCTGTTCCATCATGACGAAGGAAGGCGCGAAGCGCGTGTGCAAGGACGGCCCCATCTTCCAGAAGGAGGTGCTGGAATGGCAGATCTGAAAGTGACCCTCTCCGGCCTCGAGCTGGACAATCCCATCATTCCGGCTTCCGGCACCTTCGGCTACGGCTACGAATTTGCCGAGCTCTACGACATCAATGTGCTGGGCTCCTTCTCCTTCAAGGGCACCACGAGAAATCCGCGCTTCGGCAACCCCACGCCCCGCATAGCCGAGACGCCTTCCGGCATGATCAATGCCATCGGCATGCAGAACCCCGGCGTGGAAAAGGTCATCTCCGAGGAGCTGCCCAAGCTCAAGAAGGTCTTCCGCAAGAAGGTGGTCGCCAACGTGGGCGGCTTCTCGCTGGACGAATACGCCGAGACCTGCGCCATGCTCGACAAGGAAGAGCAGGTGGGCATCATCGAAGTGAACGTGAGCTGCCCCAACGTGCATAACGGCTGCATGAGCTTCGGCACCGATCCTCTGGGCGCGGCTTCCGTGACCAAGGCCGTGAAAGCCGTGACCACCAAGCCCGTCTACATCAAGCTCAGCCCCAACGTGACGGACATCGTTGCCATCGCCCGCGCCTGCGCCGACGCCGGAGCCGACGGCATCAGCCTCATCAACACGCTTCTCGGCATGCGCATCGACCTGCGCACGAAGAAGCCTGTCATCGCCAACAAGATGGGCGGCTTCTCCGGCAGCGCCATCTTCCCCGTGGCCGTGCGCATGGTCTACCAGGTCTACGAGGCCGTGAAGCTTCCCATCATCGGCATGGGCGGCGTATCCTCGGCCCGCGACGTCATCGAAATGATGCTCGCCGGCGCCACTGCCGTTCAGGTGGGCGCGGCCAACCTCGTAGACCCGTGGGTCTGCCCCAAGATCATCTCCGAACTGCCCGAAGTCATGGCGCAGTACGGCATCGAATCCCTCAACGACATCATCGGAGGAGCTCACTGATGAGCCAGCTCAATAAAGACGTCATGGTCGCCCTCGACTTCAGCAGCAAAAAGGAGGTCATGGACTTCCTCGACCTCTTCTCCGAAGAGAAGCCCTTCGTGAAGATCGGCATGGAACTCTACTACGCCGAAGGACCTTCCATCGTGCGCGAGATCAAGGCCCGCGGCCACAAGATCTTCCTCGACCTCAAGCTGCACGACATACCGAACACGGTGAAGAAGGCCATGGCCGTGCTCTCCAATCTTGATGTGGACATGTGCAACCTGCATGCCGCCGGCACTGTGGCCATGATGGAAGGCGCACTCGCCGGCCTCACCCGAGCCGACGGCACCCGCCCCCTGCTCATCGCCGTCACCCAGCTCACCTCCACCAGCGAAGAGCGCATGCGCGAAGACCTGCTCATCGAGCGTCCTCTGGACGAAGTGGTCATGCACTACGCCTCCCGCGCCGCCAAGGCCGGACTCGACGGCGTCGTCTGCTCGCCCCTCGAAGCGGGCAAGGTGCATGAGACCTGCGGTGAAAAATTCCTCACCGTGACCCCCGGCGTGCGCTTCGCCGACGGCGAAGTGGGCGACCAGGTGCGCGTGACCACCCCGGCCCGCGCCCGCGAACTCGGCTCCGACTTCATCGTGGTGGGCCGCCCCATCACGCAGGCCCCCGACCCCGTCGCCGCGTATCGTCGCTGCGTGAAAGAGTTTCTGGGGTGATGTTTTGGGGGAGGGGAAGGCAAAATTTTGAAAAATTTTTCCTTCCCCTCCCCCAAGCCCCCT
>JAFQPD010000038.1 GCA_017411945.1 Mailhella sp. | reverse complement strand
GGCTTCCTGCGCGATGACAGCCTGTTCCGGCGTGGTCACATCCATGATGACACCGCCTTTCAGCATTTCCGCCAGCCCGCTCTTCACTCGAAACGTCGATTTTTCCATACTGCGCTCCTTTCAGGTCTTGCGGAAGGTCCATCCGGCCTTCCGGGATTTTCGATTCCCTTTCGAAGTAACGCCCCTGCGGCTGGACATCCAGAAAAGAGAGCAATAGAGTAGCAATAAACATTGTTACCGATACAATATCGAAAATATGGGATACAATATGAACATCGAGGTACTCGTACGCTTTTATCGGGAAGCCGATGCACCCTGCCGCTATCAGCGCGTGGCCTCAGCCGTGGAGCGGGGCATCCGAGAAGGGCTTTTCCTTCCCGGGGACGCTCTTCCCACACAGCGAGCCCTTGCAGAAGCCCTGGAGCTCACTCTGGGCACAGTAACACACGGCTACGCCGAAGCCGCCAAACAGGGGCTCATCACTGCCGTGACCGGGCGGGGAACATTCGTGGCTTCCATACGCCCTGACGTGGACATGCTTCCTCCCCCTGCCCCTCAGGATCTTCCCGAGCTCCCCCTTTCCTTTCGCCATGTGCGCGACAGCCATACCGATGCCCCCAGCTGGAACCTCGGCTTCATCGCTCCCTTCGAGTACCTGAATCCTTCACTTTCCGAAGCTCTCTCCGCGCTCTCCCAGAGGCTGGACAGCAAGCTCCAGACAGAACTCCAGAGCTATCAGCGGCCAGGCGGTCTGGAACGTCATCGGGAGGCGGGCGCGCTCTGGGCCCAGCGTTACGGCGTCCCCGCTTCGAGCCGGGACCTGCTCATCTGCGCCGGCTCCCAGCATGCGCTCATAACCATACTCATGTCGCTTTGCCGCTCCGGAGACCGCATCGCCGCAGAAACGCTGAGCTATCCTCTTCTGCGCCAGCTCGCATGGAGACTGCGCCTGAACCTCGTCCCCCTCCGCTCCGATGCCTGCGGCATGCTCCCCGACGCACTGGATGCCGCCTGCCGCAGCGGAGAGATACGCGCCGTATACCTCATGCCTTCCTGCCGCAATCCCACGCTCACGCGCATGCCTGAAAGCCGCAGGAGGGAGCTTGTGGAGGTATGCCGCCGGCACAACGTGCTCATCATCGAAGACGACGTCTTCGCTCTGGCACTGAACACCAGTTCTCCGGCTCTGCCCTTTGCCGCTCTGGCTCCGGAGCGCACCTGCTTCATCGCGGCTACCAGCGAGATACTCGGCGGAGGCCTGCGCGTGGCTTATCTCTGCCCGCCAGAACACTGCCTCGACGAGCTGGAACATACCATTTCCTACACCATCTCCATGGTGCCTCCCCTCATGGCAGAACTTGCGAGCCAATGGATACTGGACGGAACGGCCGATGCCGTGCTCCGCGCAAAACGGGAAGAAGCCGCCGTACGGAACGGCATAGCCCGTCATATCTTCGACGGCTGGCCTCTGGTCGCTCGCAATTCCGGCTTCTTCTGCTGGCTCCCTCTGCCCGACGGATGGACAGGGATACGCTTTGCCGATGCCGCCCGGGAGGCAGGAGTCCTTGTGGCTGAAGGGGAACACTTCCTTATCGGCCACGACACGCTGGAACACGGCGTCCGCCTTGCCCTTGGCGGCATACCGAACCGTGAAGGACTGCGCGAAGCCCTGAGCCGGATAGCAGATCTGCTGGAAAGCTGACCTTAAACATAGAGGCGGGAGCGACTTCAGTCACTCCCGCCTTTTAAACGAAAATAATAGGGAATCCGTCCTCAGTGCAGTATGCCTACGGCACCAGCGGGGCAAAGTTCAGGCCGGTCTCCACGGGCAGGCCGAACATGAGGTTGGCGTTGGCCACAGCCTGGCCGGACGCGCCGCGGCAGAGATTGTCGATGGCCGAAGTGATGATGAGGCGGCCGGTGCGCTGGTCCACGCTCACGGCGATGTCGCAGAACAGCGTGCCGCGCACGTTGCGGGTCTCGGGCAGGCGGCCGGCGGGAAGCACGCGCACCCAGGGCTTATCTTTCCAGAAGTCCTCATACATAGCCTGCACCTCAGCCTGAGAAAGGGGGCTCACCAGCTTGGTGTAGATGGTAGCAAGGATGCCGCGGCTGATGGGCAGGAGATGCGGATTGAAGGAAACGGCCACAGGAGCACCTGCGGCCACAGTGCATTCCTGTTCTATCTCAGGCGTATGGCGATGCTTGCCCGCAATGTTGTAGGGGCGGAAGGTATCGGCCACTTCGCAGAACAGGGAGCTGACGGAGGCCTTGCGGCCTGCGCCGGTGGTGCCGGACTTGGCATCGATAACGATGTCGTCGGGCTGGATGATGCCGTTCTTCAGAGCGGCGTAGAGGCCGAGGATGGAAGCCGTGGGATAGCAGCCGGGATTGGCCACGAGGCGGGCCTCGCGCACTTCGTCGGCATAGAGCTCAGGCAGGCCGTAGACGGCCTTGGGCAGATAGTCCTTGCGAGTGTGCTCCTTGTACCAGGCTTCATAGACTTCGGCATCGCGAAGGCGGAAGTCGGCGGAAAGGTCCACGACCTTCACGCCGGCATCGTAAAGCTCAGAGGCCGTTTCCATTGCCACGCCGTGGGGCACGGCAAGGAAGACAACGTCGCACTGGCGGGCCAGTTCGGCGGCATCGGGCTCAATGAGCACCACGTCGGCGCCGGGAAGCCCCTGCAGGAAGGGATAGATGCTGTCGAGACGCTTGCCCGCATCCTGACGGGAAGTGGCGGCCACAAGGCGCATGGAAGGATGGGAAGCAAGGATACGGGAAAGTTCCATCCCGGTATAGCCAGTCACGCCGACAAGTCCGGCACGAATCATATTCAACTCCATGTAAGAAAGGCCGGAGTCTCCTCCGGCCTGCTGATTGGCATCAGGTCAGTTTCACGAATGGGCCACGAACTTCATCCTCAGTTCGTAGAGCACGTCGCGCATGAGCTTGCTTTCCTCAGGGGTGAGCCCGTTTCGGGTCTTGTCGTCCAGCATGGAAAGCAGATCTATAGCATTGCGGGCCAAGTCCTCGTCTCTGCTGGTCTTTCCCGTTTCAGGATTCGGCACTTCGCCAAGATGGACCAGCGCCGACGACGCCAAAGACAGAACGAACGTGGAGAACGTCACTTCCGGCAGCGGAGCCTGCTCTTTCCTTTCCGACATGATAGCCTCCTGACGGCACTCTTCCCTGACATCATTCAGAGAAATTGGGCTTCGCGTTCACCAGAGCGGTGTTCAGAGGATAGACGTAGATAGCGCTGCGGGTCTGAACGCCGGAATCAATGCCGGCATGCGCGTTCACGCACACTGCAAGGTCAAGGACTCCATTGTTGTCGATATCGACGATGGAGAGATCGGCAAGAGTGCCCTTGATGCGACGGGTCTTCCACAGGAGGTTAAGGCCCATGCCGTCCCAGAGCATGGCATGCACTTCACTCTGAGGATAGGTGCGGTAATTGCTGAACAGCTGACCGGCGGCAGTGACGGGCTTGCTGGCGATGAGCTCATACTTGCCATCCTTGTCCAAGTCGACGGCAACCATGCGGATGGGCACGAAATGCAGGATATCGTCGTCTTCATGGGAAGAAAGGCCGCCTATGCTGCGGTCGCCAGTGACGTAGACGGAACCGCTGCAGAACATCTCGCTCGTCATGGCGAGAGGCTGATCCTTCTGATTGTAGGTGGCAAGGCTTCCGGAGTCGGTCACGCAAACGACATGGTCGCCCTTGCCGTCATTGCCAGGCAGCCAGGCAAAGCCGAAAAGGTTGGCCTTCTTGGGCAGGTTGGGAACCTTGCCGCCGCGCACCACCCTGCTGCCGGAAATGCGGGCTTCGTACACACGGCCGCTCACCAGAGTGCCCTTATCAGAAGCCTGGGCAACGAGCGTGGGCGCATACAAGGGAGGCAGGGTAACCACGTTCAGATAAAGGTCGACGCTCCTGACGACGACCTTGAACTTGCCGCCTTCGAACTGGAGCACCTGAGAAGTAGCGCAGCGGTCGTTTTCATTATGGCCGGTGAGGATGACATAGCGGCTGCCGTCACTGCTCCGATAGGCGCGGGTAAGGATGGGGCGCATGGAGGCAGGCACTCTGTACTTAGCTATCTGCTGGAGCTTGTTGCCGTCCTGCCAGCGGTAGAGGTAAAGATCGTCTTCCGAGAGCATGAGCACTTCGTTCTTGCCGTCGCCGTCCACATCGGCCACATCGAAGCCGAAGCATTCATACTTCAGCATCTGGCTGCGGAGCTGGGAGACGGCATCCACAGAACCCTGATAGCGCAGGGAAGAGTTCAGGTAGGTGCCGCTGGTGCTCACATTGCCGTGGGTCTCATTCATCATGAACGCGGAATTGGGGGAAGCGGCCCCCTTCGCGCCGGAAGCGGCAGAGGCAGGAGCGACGTCCTTGCGGCCGAACACTTCGATATTGATGCTGTCGGCCACGTTCTGCAGGCCGCCGATGAGGGCATTCACAGGGCTGGTGCTGGCCTTGGTCCACAGCTTGCCGCTGGGAGAAAGCGCGCTCACGTCGAGGCTGGCCTGATCGCCCATGACAGTGATGTTGCCCCACACCACATAGTCGGCGCCGTACTTCTTAGCGAGAGAAGCGGCGGCATCCTTGCCGGCAGGAGCTTTTTCCTTGAGGGCGGCATCCTGACGTGCGGAAGGCTCGAACTGGCCCTGCAGGAAAAGGCGCGAAGTCAGCATGGACGGAACGGCCTGTCCGAGATAAGAATAGCCCTGAGAGCCGCTCACTTTGAAGGGGGCCACTACATAAGAGGCCGCCATCGCAGGGGCTTGCATCAGCAGGAACAGCAGGGTAAATGCCCAAAGAGCGGGCAGAAAACGTCTGGACATAAAAAACTCCTTCGAGGATTTCCAGCCACTCTACACGTTCTCGCCCCAAACGGCAACAGCGCAGGCGCGCACTTTTTTGCAACGAAACGTTCATTCTAAAACTATTCGTGGTGATTATGAACACACCTCGCCGCTCATTCCGCTTCACCTGTTCTCCTGAAGAAATGCCCGTCGTCGAAGAAATGCTCCGTCTTCAGGGCTTCGAATTCGAAGACGACCCGTTTTTTTCGCCTGCCCGCCGCCTCATCAGCGGGCCCAGGCCGCTCGGCTCGTCCCTGGCGGCATCTTTCGGCCTCATCTACATACAGGACAGAGCCTCCATGCTCCCGCCCGTCGCCCTCGACCCGCCCAAGGGCGCGACAGTGCTCGACATGTGCTCCAGCCCCGGCTCCAAGACCAGCCAGCTTGCATGGCTCGTAGGGCCGAAGGGCATGGTGCTGGGCAACGAGCCTTCGCCGGTGCGCCTTGCCAACCTGCGCCGCAACATGCACGTCATGGGGCTCACGCAGGTGGTCACCTGCTGCCAGAGCGGCGAAAAGCTCCCCCTGCCCGACGAATCGTGGGACTGGATACAGCTCGACCCTCCCTGCTCCGGCTGGGGCACGGTGGAGAAGAACCCCAAGGTCATGGACATCTGGAAGGACGACAAGGTCGGCCCGCTCATCAAGCTCCAGAGGGAGCTCCTGCGCGAAGCGAACCGCCTCCTGCGCCCCGGCGGCGTGGTGGTCTACTCCACCTGCACTACGGACGTGGAAGAGAACGAGAAGCAGGTCATCTTCGCCCGCGAAGAACTCGGCCTCATCCTCGAGCCGCTGGACGACGTGCCCGGCTTTGACCTTCAGGCCCCGCAGGGCTGTGAAGGCGTGTGGTGCCTGAACCCCAAGATAGGCGACACGCAGGGCTTCTTCGTGGCGCGCCTGCGCAAGCCCGGCAAGGCCGAAGAGCCCGTTCCCTACACCGAAGACCCTGTGCAGGCCGAGGTGGTGAGCGACGCCCAGCTCCGCGAACAGGGCATAGACCCTCGCCGAGTCCACGCCGAAATAGGCATGTTCGGCGGCTCGCTCCACGCGCTCCCGGTGCAGGCGCTGGCCATGCTCCCGGATTCCCTGCACTGGCAGGGCCTGTACATGGGCAAAACGGGCAAGAACGGCGATATACGCCTTTCCCCGCGCGTCCGCCTCGAAGGCCCGGGGGCGCACGTCGACCTCGAAGGCGCGGAAGGCCTGCGCATCATCGAAGGCCTGCTCACGGGCCAGAGCCTCACCGCGCCGGACTCCGTGCCCGCCGGCTCCCGCACCGCCCTGCTCCGCTGGAACGGCCTGCCGCTGGGCCGCCTGAACGTGAAGAACAAACGACTCATCTGGTCGGAAAGATAAGAAAAAAAGCCGTCGCTGGAAAACGGCGGCTTTTTCTTTGCACTCAGGCTTTTTCTATTTTCAACGCCCCTCTGCCGTTCTTCCTCGCCATGAGCAGGACGAACTCGGCAGGGGCGTTTTCCTTCGTGAAGACAAAACGCAGGACTTCCGGGTGCAGTCGCTTCGGCAGGGCGGCCAGAAGGTCGGCAGTTCGGTCAGCTCCAGACACTGCAAGAAGCAGGCCGCCGCTTTTCAGCAGGGCATCGGCGGCGATGAAAAATTCGCGAAAGGTCTCAGCCGTGCCGAAAAGCGCACGGCGGCGCAAACCTGAGGGCGGCACGCGCCCGTCGCTCTCCACGCGCCACGGCGGATTCGTTGCCACGGCGTCGAACATGGGCGGGCCAGAAAGATTTTCGCCAAAGGCCAGAGCTTCGCGCATGCGGCGCAGGTCGTTCCGGCTGTTCACGTCTCCGCAGAGCGGCGTGAAATTTTCGTCCAGCTCCAGCGAAGAGGCATTCCTCGCGGCAGCTTCCGCCAGCACGGCTTCCCGTTCCAGCCCGACGCTTTTCCAGCCCGGCTTCTCCAGCAGAACAGACAGCGACACTACGCCGCAGCCTGTGCCAAGCTCCGCCAGCACGGCCTGCTCCGGCAAAGCCTGTTCCGCCGTGAAACGCGCCAGCAGGAGCGCGTCCGCACTGAAGCGGAAGCTCCCCTCGGGCTGTTCGAGCCCGGCCGGGAACGCCTCACGGGCTGCTCTGATGTCTGCCGAGTCCTTCATTTTTACTGCCTCCGGCCTTCGGGCCGCATTGCGCTGGAAACCTGTTCCGGCTATAACGGGAAGGGCCGTCCAGCCCCAATCCCAGCCCGCGAGTTTCCCATGTTCCGAGCCGACCTGCACATACACTCCCGCTTCTCCCGCGCCACCAGCAAAGCCCTCACCATACCGAACCTCGCGGCATGGGCGGGAGCCAAGGGCATAGACGTGCTCGCCACCGGCGACTTCACGCACCCGGTATGGCGTCAGGAACTGCGCGACGGCCTCGAACTGGACGAGAACTCCGGCCTCTACCGCCTCAAAAAGCCTCTTTCCCGCGAAGAATTCTCCCGCGAGATACCCCAGCTTGCCGGCATGGAGTTCAAGGCCCCGCAGTTCATGCTGGAAGCCGAGATAAGCTCTATCTACAAGAAGAACGGCAAGGTGCGCAAGGTGCACAGCCTCGTCTATGTGCCCGACCTCGACGCGGCAGACCGCCTCTGCGCCAAGCTCGACGCCATAGGCAACCTGAAGTCCGACGGCCGCCCCATACTCGGCCTCGACGTGAAGGACCTGCTCGCCATGGTGCTGGAGATACCCCGCGCCTACATGATCCCCGCCCATATCTGGACGCCGTGGTTCGCCCTCTTCGGCTCGAAGTCCGGCTTCGACAGCCTCGACGAATGCTTCGAAGACCTCACTCCGCATATCTTCGCCGCCGAGACCGGCCTTTCCTCCGACCCGGACATGAACCGATGCTGGAGCCACCTCGACCATCTGCTCATGGTCTCCAGCTCCGACGCCCATTCCGGCGAGAACCTCGCCCGCGAAGCCACGCTCTTCGAAGGCGCGGCCACCTACGACGGCATCTTCGACGCCCTGCACAAAAAGCCTGGCGAAACCAGCTATGCGGGAACACTGGAATTTTTCCCTGAGGAAGGCAAGTACCACCTCGACGGGCACCGCGCCTGCGGCGTGATGCTCGAACCAGCCGAATGCATGAAGCTCGGCGACATCTGCCCCGTCTGCGGCAAGCCGCTCACCGTGGGCGTCCTGCACCGCGTGCTCGCCCTTGCCGACCGCACCGAAGCCCCCGAACCGGGCAAAGACTTCTCTTCGCTCATCCCTCTGCCGGAGATCGTGGGCGAACTCCTGCACTGCGGCCCGAAGTCCAAGAAAGTACAGGAAAAGTACGCCGACCTGCTCGGAAAATTCGGCTCGGAGATGGGCATACTGCAATCCGTGCCCCATACCGAACTCGGCCGCGTGTGGCCAGAGCTCGGTGAAGCCGTGCGCCGCATGCGCGCCGGGCAGGTCATCCGCCAGGGCGGCTACGACGGCGAATACGGCACCATCCGCCTTTTCGGAGAAGCCGAGAACACGCCTTCCCTGCTGACGAAAGTGCCTGCCGCTCGTCGCAAGCCCGTGAAGGCCGACGCCGACTGCGGCTTCTGCGCTTCCCCTGAAGCCACTGCTCAAAAAAAAACGTCATCGTCCGCCGGGGGCGCAGAAAAGCTGAATAACACTGCCGCGCAGAAAGCTCCCTCTTTTTCGCCTGATTCCTTCAGCCCGGCACAGCGCGCCGCCCTTGAGGCAGGTCCCGGCCCTGTGCTGGTACTGGCCGGCCCGGGCGCAGGCAAGACGCGCACTCTCGTGGGGCGTCTCGTACGCCTGCTGAAAAGCGGTGTGCCCGCCTCCAGCATCGTGGCCGTCACCTTCACCCGCCGCGCCGCCGAAGAGATGCGCCAGCGGCTCTCCGCCGCCCTCTCCGCAGACGGGACGGACTCCCCCGCCCTGCCTGAAGTCGACACCCTGCACGCCCTCGCGCTCAAACGCTGGCCCGGCGAACAGCCCGTGGTGCTCTCGGAAGAAGGCGCACGCAAGGCATTCGCCGCCGCCAACCCCGAGCTGGACAAGAAGGAAGCCTCGCGTCTCTACGCTCTCGCAGAGCTGGGCCGCGAAACTCTGAATGTTCCTGACGAACTTTCCCCTCTCCTCGAAAATTTCCGCCGCTGGAAAAAGGAACGCGGCCTCGCCGACTACACCGACCTGCCCGAAACGTGGCTGGCAGAGCTGAAAAGCCGCAACTACGGCGCGGCCAAGCCGTGGGAACACCTGCTCGTAGACGAAGTGCAGGACCTTTCCCCGCTCCAGAAAATGCTTGTAGAAGCTCTCGCCCCGGCAGACGGCTCCGGCTTCTTCGGCATCGGCGACCCGGACCAGTCCATCTACGGCTTCCGAGGTGCGGATCCCGGCATCGAGGACGCCCTGCGCTCCCGCTGGTCCGAACTTTCCGTGCTCAGCCTCACCGAGAGCCATCGTTCGGCCTCTGCTATCCTTGAAGCCGGACACGACGCCCTTGCCGGGCGCGGCGCGTGCGGACAGCTCACCTCCGTGACCGGCTTTTCCGCCACGCTCCAGTGGATGGACGCTCCCAGTGCAGAACGCGAGGCGGCATGGATAGCCGACCGCATAGCCTATCTCATCGGCGGCACATCCCATCAGCAGGCCGACCTGCACGAAACTCTGGCCAACTGCCACCTCGAAGCAGGCTCCTGCAGTCCCGGCGAGATCGCCGTGCTCTGCCGCCTCAAGGCTCTTATCCCGCCCATCCGTGCCGCTCTGGAACGCCGAGGCATACCCTGCGCCGCCCCTGAAGCTGAAGCCTTCTGGGCTGACGAGCGCGCCGACCTCATGCTGCAGGCCGCCGCCCGCTTCCTGCAGAAAAAGGAGCACGACGAAAAGGAAGCCGCCTTCCTCGACGCCGCCCGCTTCCCTCTGCTGGCGGCCATGGCCTCCTCACCTCAGGCCGCTCCTGCCGAACGCGGACCTCTGAACGATGTTCCTTCCGACATCTGGGCGCAGGGCCCGGAAGCCGTACTTGCCCATGCCCCCGATGTTTTCGACCCGCTCTTCGGCGAATCCACGGCCTTCCGCCGCCTCTGCCATGCGTGGAAAGAGCATGGAGGCTGGCCCGGCCTTCTGGGATTCGTGGCTTTCCGCCGCGAGATAGACATGGTGCAGGGGCAGGCCGAACATGTTCAGCTCATGACCATGCACGCTTCCAAGGGGTTGGAATTCAAGGCTGTATTCATTCCCGGCGCGGAGGACGGCCTTCTGCCCTTCCGGGGCGTGGACGCCCTCCTTGGCAAGTTGGGAGGCGATTTCTCCCCTCCCTCGGTTGACGAAGAAGAACGCTTGCTCTACGTAGGCATCACGCGCGCTTCCGAAGCCGTCTTCCTCTCCTCGGCGGCAAAGCGCACCCTTTTCGGCAAAACGCTGGAGCTCAAGCCCTCGCCGCTCCTGCCGCTGAACCACTTCCGAGAAGTGAAACTGACCAGACACACCAAGAAGACCGCCAGCCAGCTCAGCCTGTTCTAGCTCTTCTTTCCATCATCATAAGGAAATACTTCCATGAAGAACTCTTCCCTTCTGGGCGGCGTGCTCGTCCTCGTTGGTGCGCTGTGCTTCAGCACCACCGGCTTCACTCAGGCCCTTATCGTGGATGACGGAGCCTCCTCCTATGCCATCGGCACCATCCGCATGCTCTTCGGCGGCCTGCTCCTGCTGGCCCTCTGCGCAATGCGCGGCTCTCTGCCTACCCTGAAAGGCTGGGATCTGAAATGCCTCTTCCTCACTGTCTTCGGCGTGGGCGTCTATCAGCTCTGCTTCTTCAAGGGCACGCTCCAGGCAGGCGTGGCCATGGGCACTCTCGCCGCCATGGGCTTCACTCCCGTAGTCGCCGCCATACTCGGAGCACTCTTCTACAAGGTCATCCCCTCTCGGCAGTGGTATATCTCCACCATCATCGGCGTGTCAGGCCTCATCCTCATGAACTGGGGCAAAACCGGCGACTTCAACCCCGCCGCACTTTTCTTCCCCCTTGCCGCCGGCGCCTGCTACGGCTTCACCCTCACCTTCTCGAAGCCGCTCCTCAAGGTCTTCCCCGCCGAGACCGCCATGACCGTGGTCCTGCTCATCTGCGGCGTATGCATGCTTCCCGGCATGTTCACCGAAGACCTGAGCTGGATGCTCACCCCGCGAGGAGTGCTCGCCACCCTGCACCTCGGCGTGGTGACCACCGCCATGGCCTACTTCTTCACCATCGTCGGCCTCAAAATGGTCAGCTCCGCCACCGCCGCCACCCTGAGCCTCGCTGAACCCGTAGGCGCAGCCCTGCTCGGCATACTCATCCTCGGCGAAGCCGTCACCCCCACCTCCTTCACCGGCATAGCCCTCATCATCGCCAGTACCCTCCTGCTCGTGGTCTGGCCCGAGAAGAAGGCGGAATAGGATAGATTTTGAGATTGGCGAGGGGGAAGGGGGACTTTTGGAAAAGTCCCCCTT
>JAFQPD010000037.1 GCA_017411945.1 Mailhella sp. | reverse complement strand
TTCACGGCGTGCAGAAGCAGATAGCCCCAGATATGGGACGCGTCCCACAAGTTGTTTATCATGTTTCCCTCCGTTCTCTCTGCATACGCACAAGCCGAACGTTCGGCAAGTGAGGAAGCGGGAAAAGAGACGGGGAGGCCTTGCCTTCCCGAGCCCTCCGGCAGGGGAATGATTCCCCTGCACCCCCATTAGCGCGGTCTTGTTCGCGAATACGCGAACGGAACCGCGCGAAATGCGGGGGACTGGGGGAGATCATCTCCCCCAGCGGGGTACGGGGCAGCGCCCCGCTCTTTTTCATCTTCCTCAAACATATCAACTTAATGGAGCCTAGCAATGCTGTCCAAAGCCTATGAACCGCAGGAAGTGGAAGCTCATTGGCGCAAACATTGGGAAGAAGAGAAGACCTTCACTCCCGATATGTCCGCCCCCGGCGAACCTTATTCCATCGTCATCCCTCCGCCCAACGTCACGGGCATCCTTCACATCGGCCATGCCCTGAACCAGACCCTTCAGGACGTGCTCTGCCGTCATGCCCGCCAGAAGGGCAAGAACGTGCTGTGGCTCCCCGGTACCGACCATGCCGGCATCTCCACTCAGAACGTGGTGGAACGCGCTCTTGCCAAGGAAGGCAAGGGCCGTCACGATCTGGGCCGAGAAGCGTTCATTGAACGCGTGTGGGAATGGAAGAAGCAGTACGGCAACCGCATCATCGAGCAGATCAAGAGCCTCGGCGCTTCCGTAGACTGGACTCGTGAAGCCTTCACCATGGACGAGAACCTCGCCCGCGCCGTGCGCAAGGTCTTCGTTCAGCTCTATAAGGACGGTCTCATCTACAAGGGCAAGTACATCGTCAACTGGTGCCCCCGCTGTCACACCGCCCTTGCCGATGACGAAGTGGATCACGTCGACTCCAAGGGCATGCTCTGGCATATCCGCTACGACTTCGCCGACGGCTCCGGCTCCGTGACCATCGCCACTACCCGCCCCGAGACCATGCTGGGCGATACCGCCGTGTGTGTGCATCCTGAGGATGAGCGCTACGCCGGCCTCCCGGGCAAGAAGCTCATCCTGCCCATTGCCAACCGTGAGATCCCCCTCATCGCCGACCGCTATGTGGACCGCGAGTTCGGTACCGGCTGCCTCAAGGTCACGCCCTGCCACGACCCCAACGACTGGAATCTCGGCCACGCTCACAACCTTGAGTTCGTCCAGGTCATCGACGACAACGGCAACATGGTGCAGGACGAAGCCCTCTGCGGCAAGTATGCCGGCATGAGCCGTGAAGAGTGCCGTAAGGCCATTGTGGAAGACCTGCGCGAACAGGGCTACCTTGTGGCTGAAGAGCCGCTCAGCCACAGCGTTGGCTGCTGCTACCGCTGCAAGACCGTCATCGAACCCTACGTTTCCGACCAGTGGTTCGTAGCGCTTTCCAAGCTGGCTCCCCGTGCCCGCGCCGCCGTTCCCAGCGAGATCAAGATCTATCCTGAGAACTGGACCAAGACCTATTACAACTGGCTCGACAATATCCGCGACTGGTGCATCAGCCGCCAGATCTGGTGGGGCCATCGCATCCCTGCGTGGACCTGCCCCGACTGCGGCGAGCTCATCGTTTCCGAGACCGATCCCACGTCCTGCCCCAAGTGCGGCGGCACGAAGCTGGAACAGGATCCCGACGTTCTCGACACCTGGTTCTCTTCCGCCCTGTGGCCCTTCTCCACCATGGGCTGGCCTGAACAGACCGAAACGCTGAAGAAATTCTACCCCACCAGCGTGCTCGTCACCGGCTTCGACATCCTCTTCTTCTGGGTGGCCCGCATGATCATCATGGGCCAGCAGTTCATGGGTGAAGTGCCCTTCAAGGAAGTGTATATCCATGCTCTCGTGCGCGACGCTCAGGGCCGCAAGATGTCCAAGTCTCTCGGCAACGGCATCGATCCGCAGGACATGGTGCAGAAGTACGGCGCAGACTCCCTGCGCTTCACCCTGACGGCCTTCGCCGCCATGGGCCGCGACATCCGCATGTCCGAAGAGCGCATTGAGGGCTACCGCCACTTCATGAACAAGGTGTGGAACGCCGCCCGCTTCGCCCTCATGAACCTGCCCGAAGACCATGCCCCCAAGGCCGTGGACCTCGGTGCCGTGAAGGGTCTGCACCATCAGTGGATCCTGAACCGCCTCGAAGAAGTGAAAGCCGAGGAAGACGCCGCTCTCGAAAGCTATCGCTTCAACGACGCCGCCCAGTGCGTGTACAAGTTCCTGTGGAACGAGTTCTGCGACTGGTACCTTGAGCTCATCAAGGCCGATATGCGCGAAGAAGGCGAACGCAAGGAAGAAGCTCAGTATGTTCTCTACACGGTGCTGAAGGAGATCCTGCTTCTCCTGCACCCCATGGCTCCCTTCGTCACTGCCGAAGTGTGGAGCTCCCTGCCCGGCAACGAAGGCACGGATATCGCCACCGAGCTGTATCCCGCCGAACGCCCCGAATGCCGCAAGCCTCTGGAAGCCGACCAGATGATGTTCCTGCAGGAAGCCATCAGCGCCATCCGCACCATCCGTGCCGAGCTGAACATCAAGCCTTCCTACAAGCTCACCGTGGTGCTTCGCCCCGCCTCTGAAGAGCAGGCCGCCCTGCTCGAAGCCGGCCGCGGCTTCTTCGACCTCGCCCGTCTCGAGACCCTGACCATCGACGCCGACGCCCACGCCCCCAAGGCTTCCGCCAGCAACGTGGTTCGCGGCTGTGAAGTCATCGTGCTCCTCGACGGCGCCGTGGACTTCCAGGCTGAACTTGCCCGCCTTGAAAAGGAGATCGGCAAGGTAGACAAGGACCTCGTGGCCCTGAACGGCAAGCTCTCCAACGAGAACTTCGTGAAGCGCGCTCCCGCCGAACTGGTGGAATCCGAAAAGGCCCGCCAGGCCGACCTCATGGACAAGAAGGCCAAGATGCAGGCCCTGCAGATACGCTTCAAGGAGGCCATGGGCGAATAAGCCCGGCTGGCCGCTAAAAAATACCAAAGACCGCCGCTCGGAGCTCCGGGCGGCGGTCTCTGTATTTTACAAGGTAGCGTTGACATATTATTCATAAGATATTTATAATAAATAAAAATAGGGAGTAAACATGTATAGAATTGTCGTTACAGATTTGACTTCTCTCTCGGATGAAAAAGTTTGTCTGGCCGGCTTAGATATTTACTCGGGCACATGTTTTCGCCCCCTTGATTACTTGACTCATGCAGAATGTCAACGCCTTGATATAAAACAAGGTTCTCTTATTCAGCTAGATGGTTTCTTCCAGAAGAAAAAAGTTCATTCTGAAGATTTTACGAAAACATTTTTTAGTGTTATCGGAAAAGATTACAATTTATTATATAAAGCTCTCAGAAAAACGGCTGTCCCGAGCATTGAGTCCGGTTTTGGCAAAAAAGCATACGCTCGTTTTTTAGAAGAAGATGATCGAATTAAGTGTTCAATTATTACTTTAAAACTAAAGAGTTCGATGATTGAAGCAATTGTAGATTATGAAAAGTCTAAAATTAGAATAAATATAGATAGTAGATATGATAACTTGCATTTTCTCCCGTATGGCAGTCTAAATCCACAGATTGACAACCTTGAAGAAAAGGCTCAGTATATCAATACATACATCAATAATCATTCGAATTATAAAGATTTTATATATGCAAGAATAGGGCTCACAAGGGCGTATGAGGGAAAATGCTGGATGCAGGTCAATGCAATTTACGGAGAAAAGAATGCATAAACTTTTCACTGTTGGTTTTTCTTCCTATCCAGAGCTTGATGACTTTTTTTCCATCCTGAAAAAATATGACATTCACGCTATCGCTGATGTACGGTCTCAGCCGTATAGCTCTTATTATAAAATTTATAACAAAGAAAATCTCGAGAAAGAATGTAAGGCCAAGGGTTTTCTTTACGGGGCCATGGGTAAATGGCTTGGAGCTAGAAGAGACGAGCATGACCCGAATGAAGCCCTAGCCTATGACGAGAATGGGGTTGCACGTTATGAACGCATCGTGAACCTGCCGTGGTTTCGTCAGGGAATAGCTCATTTAAAAGAAAAGACATTGCCACAGAGAAATGTCGTTCTACTTTGCGCCGAAAAAGATCCCATGACCTGTCATAGAGCTATACTTATAGGACGCCATATGGCAGAGTCATGCGATGTCGTTCATATTTGGCCTCATGGTGATAAAGAGCTGGAAACGCATAAAGAACTCGAGGAAAGACTCAAGCTTGAGTACAATCAAAATGCATTAAAACCTCAGCAACTTACATTTTTTGGAAAGCCTGAAAAGCAGAAATCGCTAGACGAATGCTATCAAAAGCATGGAGAAAAAATAGCCTATAAAAAGGATTCTGGAACAAAACAAAGCAACCAGCATATCAACGAGGACGAGTATGACTGATTTCAAACTTTATACGATTGGCTTTACTCAGAAAAATGCCAAAAGCTTCTTTTCGTTATTAGAGCGTTATAAAGTGAGGCGTATTATTGATGTCAGGCTGAACAACCGCTCTCAGCTTGCCGCCTTTACTAAGGCAGATGATTTATCCTTTTTTCTTCAAAAAATTTTAGCGGCAGAGTATATACATAGACCAGATTTAGCCCCCACCTCAGAAATATTGGATAGCTATAAGAAAAAACAAATAACATGGGAAGAATATGAACGGCAGTTCGTTTCGCTGCTGAAACAGCGGAATACTGTAAAAGATTTGTCTCCAGAATTTTTGCAGGATGCTTGCCTACTGTGCAGTGAACCCGAGGCGAAGCAGTGCCACAGAAGACTTGTGGCGGAACACATCAAGCGTATTCATCCCGATTTGAATATAATTCATTTGTAATGAAATGAAGACCGCCGCTCGGAGCTCCGGGCGGCGGTCTTTTTGTATCTTCAGCTTAAGGAGGGCTTATACGGGCCAGCTTTCCTTCTTCCATGCGCTGTCCCAGAACATCCATTCCATGCGGGTGGCCTCCACATAGGCTTCCGTCATCTGCTCGCGGACTGCGGGCGTGGTAGCGGCGGCCAGCTCATCGCACAGAGCCACGGCGGCGCGGGTGGCCTTGTCGAAGGAAGGGTCGGCATAGGCGTCTATCCAGTCCTTGTAGGGATTGCCGTGCTTTTTGCGTGCGGCCAGAAGGTGCGCCCCCGTCTGCTGATATACGGTGAAGCACGGCAGGATGACCGCACAGGCAACCTCTACGGAAGCAGTGGCGGCGAGGCGGGCTTCATAGGACATATAGAGCTGGCAGGTTGGTGAGGCTTTGGCTGGGACAGGGGGCAAAAGCTTCTCGTTCATGCTCTGGTACAGCTCGTGCATATAGCGTTCTGCGGCAAGGGTGTCCTTGATGAAGCCCGTCATGAGGTCGCGCTGTTCCTGCCTGGGCAGCCGTACGGCTATGGCCGACATGGTGCGGGCATAGCTTTCGAGATAGAGGGCGTCCTGCCGGATGTAATAGGCGAATACGTCCTGCGGGAGCGTGCCGTCTGCAAGTCCGGCGACAAAGGGATGGACCAAGATCTTCTTGAAGACGGGAAGTGCAGCCCTCCAAGCCTCCCCGCTCCAGCCGCGCGGATCGATGAAGGCCGGCAGTCCCTGAGATTCGGCACAGGTCATGCCGGGAGAAGCAAAGGCGACGGACGGCCCGAAAAGCGAAAGACCGCCAGCCAGCGCGGCGGCAGAGCAGAGGAAACGGCGACGGGATATATTTTTCTGTTTCATGGCAAGACCTCTGAAATCCTTTTGCGCTATCATAGAGGCAGTTCCTGCCTTTCGGCAACAGCCGACGAGAAGAAGAAAAGGCCCGATCCTTGCGAACCGGGCCTTCTCTTATAGGAACTTAGCCGAAATTACTTTTCGCTTTCCTTGCTCTTGGCAATGGCCACGACCACGCCGGAGAGGGCAAGAAGAGCAAGAAGGTTGGGCAGGACCATGAGGCCGTTGAACATGTCGGAGATGTTCCACACGAGGTCCACCTTGAGGCTGGAGCCGAGCACGATGAAGCCGAGGGCGATGATGGCGTAGAACTTCACGAACTGGGTGCCGAGCAGAGCCTTCACGTTCACTTCGCCGAAGAAGTACCAGCTGATGATGGTGGAGAAGGCGAAGAAGAAGAGGCAGATAGCGATGAAGGTATTACCGAAGGAACCGAACACGGTGCCGAAGGCGGACTGGGCAAGGGCGGTACCGGTCAGGCCGCTGGTCCAGGTGCCGGTGACGACGATGACGAGGGCGGTGCAGGTGAGCACGACGAAGGTGTCGATGAACACGGCGATCATGGCCATCACGCCCTGATCGTCAGGATGCTTGACCTTGGCAAGGGCGTGGGCATGGGGGGTAGAACCCATACCGGCTTCGTTGGAGAACAGGCCGCGGGCAACACCGAAGCGCATGGCCTTCTGGATGGTGATGCCGAGGGCGCCGCCGCCGGCGGATTCGGGGCTGAAGGCCATCACGAAGATGGTCTTGAAGGCTTCGGGGATGGCGGTGATGTTGGCACAGATGACAACAAGGCAGCCGAGCACATAGAGCACGGCCATGATGGGCACGAGCTTTTCGGTCACGCGGGCGATGCGCTTGGTGCCGCCGATGAAGATGAAGCCGCCGAGCACGGCCACGAAGATGCCGGCATGGACGGGGTTGAGGCCGAAGGCAGCCTCGCAGGCAGCGCCGATGGAGTTGGACTGCACCATGTTGCCCATGAAGCCGCAGGCAAGGATGATGGCAATGGAGAAGAACACGGCCAGGGCCTTACCGAAGGGGCCCTTGAAGGCGGCGCGGATGTAGTAGGCAGGGCCGCCGACGGTTTCGCCGTTTTCGTTGGTTTCCTTGTACTTGAGGGCGAGCACGGCTTCGGAGTAGTTGGTGGCCATGCCGAAGAAGGCGCTGAGCCACATCCAGAAGATAGCGCCGGGGCCGCCGGCGGCGATGGCGGTAGCCGCACCGGCGATGTTGCCGGTACCCACCTGAGCGGCGATAGCGGTGGTGAGAGCCTGGAAGGAGCTCATGCCGGTCTTGTCGGCGCTTTCGCCATGCAGGGAGGCGTTGCCCAGAAGGCGCTTGAAGGCGTAGCCGAACTTGCGCACCTGAATGAAGCGCAGGCGGAAGGTGTAGAAAATACCGGTGCCGCAGAGGAGGAAGAGAAGGAGCCAGCCCCACAGTACGTTATTGACGGCATCGACAAAGGAAGCAACGAATTCCATGACAAATTCCTTTAGAGGTTTTTCGGAGCCTGCGCGGCTTTTCAACGCGCCGGATTTCCGAGACAAAAAAAGAGCAAATCACGACACGAGATTTGCTCTAGAGAAAATGCGCTTAGGGACAGCAGTATCTAAGGAATTAAACACGGCTGTACGGCACTAAGCTCTGTCCTTTGGCCTGAGAGTTTCGGCTTTCGCCTTGCACCTTCGGCACCCATGACGGGATTCTCCAGAGCTCCCTCCACTGCTAGTCGGCCTTGCGGCTTTCAGGCAGCTTCAGCGGGATCATGTGCTTCTGCTAAAAAGCAGGTTTGATGTAATACCTTTTATTTTTCGCTGTCAATACGTTTTCTTGCAGGAATGCCGAAAGAGGGAAGGGCGGCGCGGGAAAAATGCTGAAAAGGGAACGCGCCCTGCCCGCAAGCCCCTTGCCTGCCTTGGGCCATGCCGCGTTTTGAACTTTTTTGGTTGGCGCACATCAAGGAGCGGGAAGAAGCCGCAGAGCACGCGGGGAAGCACAGCGCCAAAGCAGAAGGCATATCAGGGGAATGTTGTTTCGGGCTGTGCGCGTTTGAACGCTGTAACAGCATGGAACGAATGGGCGGCGTGTATTCGTGCTAGGTGAGCACATCGTAAAGAATGTGAATTTATACCATTCAATCATGTAATAAATCACATCCATGCGGATTTTTGTCTATACTGTTTTTGTTTATGAATGGGATAAGGTCTTGAATGTGAAGGAAAAATAAGGATTGACCGGCGGTTTTATCTTCAATATGGTTCTTTCCGTCGACGAGAAAAAGAGACTTTTTTGTCTCGTGTTATGCCGTTTTGAAGTGGCAATGTGCTGTCAGCGTTATGGGAAGGGCAAAAGGGCATTCGTATGCTTTGCAAGGGCCGGGCGTGCGCAGTGGCCCGGCACTGTTGTTCATCCGAGCGGATTTTTCTGCTCCCCGTTATTCAGTGTAAGGTGCAATATGTTCAGCAAATTCGGTATTGTTGACCTCTGCGCGGCGTGGATAGCCATTGGTGCTTGTCTGGTGTACATCGGGCTTCTCTGCTGGAACGGCTACGATGATTACCGCCGCAGCATGGGCAGGAACAAATAAAGGGGCGTGATGCCCGGGAGTGGCAGGCTCTCCGGCAGAAGTCCCTTGTCTGCAGCAAGCAGGAAAGGCCGTTCCTAAGGGGCGGCCTTTTGCGTTAAGCAGGTGTGGGGGGCTGCCCGAAGAACGAAGCCCTCGCCAGAGCCGTATTAAGCGGAAAGGCCGCCTCCCTTGCCGGGAAGCGGCCTTTGCTATGCTCGTATCAGGCCCGGCTTAGAACTTGTAGCCGATGCCGATGCCGAAGTTGTGGGCATGGGGATGGGTGGTGCGGCCGGGACGGACGCCCTTATATCCGTGAGGATTGTTTCTGGAGGATTCGCTGTAGTTCTGCTCGTGGTTGTGGGCGTACATGTAGGCAAGGTCGATGGTCCACTTGTCCCACTTGAAGCCCACACCGGCGGTGTAGTAGTTGCGACCGTTGGAGGGCATCATGTAGTCGGCATTGCCGTAGTTGTTGGGCGACTTGTCGAACACGAAGCCGAGGCGCAGGGCCATCCAGTCAAGGGCCCACCATTCGGCAGAGATGTTGAAGGCCCAGTTGTTGCGCCAATGACGGTTGGAGTTGCTCCAGCCGTTGAGGGGGTCTTTCATGTAGATGTTGAAATCGCGGAAGCGGCTCCACAGGGTATAGGTGGCACCGGCTTCGATGCTCAGGCTCTTGGTAGGCTTGTAGGCCACGGCGAAGGCGAAGGAGTCGGGCAGATGTATGGTGCCGCGAACTTTATTTTTAAGAGAGCCAGTGCCATAGGGAGGCGGAGTGTTAGTGTCCGGCGACCAACCAGCAAACTGACCAGCCGGAATCATAGCATTATCCCAGCGGGCTTTACCGTTTACCTTCAAGCTCATAGGAGCGCGGTAGGTCAGGCCGGCAGACCACTGCTCGTTGAACTGAGCATGCAGGGCGATGTTGCCGCCGAAGGCGAAGCCGTGGCCGTTGATATTGACGTCCCCCCCCATGCCGCAAGTTGCCCCGTTGGTAGTTCCCTGAAGCGGGTCAAGATTTTTACGCATCTGCATATCGGCGTAGAGCACTTCAGCACCGACAGCGATGGAGAATATCTCGTTGAGCTTGTAGGCGATATTGGGATTGATGGAGCTGGTGATGAGCTGAACGGACTGCAGGTTGTGGCCGCCGGGCCAGTCGTTGGGGTACTTCAC
>JAFQPD010000036.1 GCA_017411945.1 Mailhella sp. | reverse complement strand
CGAGCACGGGCACCATGATGAAGAGGTTGGAGAGGCCGTTGGTGACTTCGCGGATGGTGATGCCGATCTCAGTGTCGATCATGGCGCAGGCATAGCCGCCCACACAGCCTTCAAGGCCCCAGCCGAGGGCGGCGAGGAAGCCGAAGAAGAGGCCGAGCATCATGTTGGGGTGGGTCTCGTTGCCGCCCATGCTGGAGATGCCGATGAGGGCACTGGCCGAGAAGCAGATCATGATGCCGAGCATCATGCGCGGGGTGAGGTTCTGCTTGAAGAAGATGCGGGCGAGGATGGCGCCGATGGCGGGGCAGAGCGCGCTGATGGGCACCACGATGGAGCCGGCCTGCTGCAGGCCGACCACATAGGCCGTGGAGGCGAAGGGGCCGCCGAGTATGGCCGCCGCCATGAGGAGCGCGCCGGGCTTGGTGCGCATGCTGGGCCAGAGGTCAACCAGCTTGCCGCTGCGCCCGGCCTGAAGCAGTGCCCAGACGGCGCCGAAGGTGTCGGTAAGGGCGGCGCCCAGAGCGCTGAGGAGGAACATCACCACGAAGGCGGAAAAGCCTGCGTCGGGGCCGTACCACTTGGCCCAGATGCCCACGGACATGGCCAGAGTCATGAAGGCCGTGTAGTTGCCGTAGATGGCCCCGGAAAGGACGCCGGTAACGATGCCTTTTTTCCTGAAGTCGTAAGCCAGCTTGTTTTTTGCCGCTATGGCGGCGGCGCTCGGCGTTCCTGCAGTCTGTGCCATATGCCCTCCGTGGGAAGGAAGAAAGAAGGTTAGTGCCGGGGCGCACCAAGTATCCCCTAGGGAGAAGCCTGCATGCGGTGGCCTGAAATTTCCATCTTAGGGTCATGGTTGGGAGTTTTTGCCCAAGCTGGAAGCCGTTCCCGGCTTGCTCCGCGTATTCACTGCATTTTTAGGCCAGTACAACGAGGAGCAGGGTATTATTGTGCCCAGAATAAACTTTACCCCTAGGGGAAGGTCAAGGGGAGATGGTGCAAAAAGGCATATGCTGAAAAAAAGAAATTTTTTTTATCATGAAACACGTTGTAATAATGATAAAAATTGGTTAGTTTTTAAATCGTGACGCCATGGTGCCAGGTGTTTTGGTGCCTGTCGGCATCATGCGAAGGGCTGACCATGCAGGAAGGTATGCAAAACTGCAATTGTTGGAGTTTTTTGCTAACTGTGCGCACTTTCTCAATTTCGTGGGATGGCGTGGCGGTTTTGCCTACAGCGGCCTTTTGGGGAAAATGTTCTTGACCTTCCCCTTTGGGGAAAGGATATCATGAAGTAAATAGGTTTGTTCTGTGTACTTTTCCCATGGCACAGAGTTGGATCTGAGCCAGAGCGGGGCTCGCAGAAGGGGCAAATGCTCTTTCAGAAGCCCGGTCGAAGCCGGTTTTGATCCTCAAACTTTGACTTCCCGGCAACGGTGGTCATGCACTGACCTGAGGAGGAAATTAGGAAATGATGGCACTTGGACTTGTGGAGACTCTGGGGCTGGTCCCGGCTCTTGAAGCCGCCGACGCCATGCTCAAAGCCGCTGACGTGCGCCTGCTGGAAAAGAGCTACGCCGATGCCGGTCTCGTGACTATCACCGTGGCTGGCAGCGTGTCTGCCGTGCAGGCTTCTGTCGAGGCCGGCAAGGCCACTGTTATGCGCTTCCCCGGCGATGCTCTGGTCGGCGCACATGTCATCCCCCGTCCCGATGCGGAACTGGCTCTCATCATCAATCTTGACCCCGACAAGGGCAAGAAGCAGGAAGAAAAGGCTGAAGCTCCCGCCGAAGAAGGCGAGGGTGAAGCCGAGGAGCCTGAACTAGGGCGGGCAGTAGAAGTTTCTGAAAAGCAGGAGGCCGAGGCTTCTCCTGCCGATGCCGCTCCTGCCGAGGCGCGGCTGAAAAGAATGAGCCTGAATCGCCTGCGCCAGATGGCTTGGGGCATGGACAGGATCTCCATGTCTGAAGAAGCCATAGCGTCGGCCGACAAGAAAACCCTGATAGCCGCCATCATGCAGGCGTTCAGGAAAGTAGAGGAGTAGTTAAATGGTAGACAAGGATTTGCTGTCCATACAGGAAGCTCGTTCCCTTGTGCGTGCCGCCCGCGCCGCTCAGGCTGAGTACTCTCAGCTCGGCCAGGAGCGCATCGATGCAGTCATCAAAGCCATTTCCGAAGTCGGCATCGCTCATGCCGAAGAACTGGCTCAGATGGCCCACGAAGAGACCGGCTACGGCAAGACCGCCGATAAGAAGACCAAGAACCTGCTCGCCGCAGAGGAGGTCTATGCCTGCATCAAGGACATGAAGACCGTCGGCATCCTTGAAGAAGACAAGGTCAACAAGGTGCTCAAGGTGGCCGTGCCTGTCGGCGTCATCGCCGGTGTCGTGCCTTCCACCAACCCCACCTCCACTGTCATCTACAAGTCTCTCATCTCCCTGAAGTCCGGCAACGCCGTGGTCTTCACCCCCCATCCTTCCGCCAAGAAGTGCATCGCCGCTACCGTCCAGTATATTAAGGAAGCCCTGCACAAGTGCGGTGTGAGCACCGACCTTGTGAGCTGCGTGAGCGTGCCTACCATCGAAGGCAGCGCCGAGCTCATGAAGATCGCCGACCTCATCCTTGCCACCGGCGGCCCCGGCATGGTGAAGGCTGCCTACAGCTCCGGCACTCCCGCCCTCGGCGTGGGCGCCGGCAACGTGCCCGCCTACATTGAACGCAGCGCCGACATCAAGGACGCTGTGGCTAAGATCTTCGCCTCCAAGACTTTCGACAACGGCACCATCTGCGCCTCCGAACAGTCCATCATCTGCGACGCCGTCATCGCTGCCGACGTCAAGCGCGAAGTCATCGCTCAGGGCGGCTTCTTCCTCGAAGGCGAAAACCTGGCCAAGGTGAAGGCCATCATGGAACGCGGCAACGGCTCCATGAATCCCGCCATCGTCGGCCGTGATGCCCAGACCGTCGCCAAGATCGCCGGCATCACCATCCCCGAAGGCACCCGCCTGCTCGTTTCCGATGAGCCCGGCGTCGGCCCCAAGTACCCCTTCTCCAAGGAAAAGCTGACCTCCCTCATCGGCTTCTACGTTGTCAACGACTGGAAGGAAGCCTGCGAGCTCTGCCATTCCCTGCTCCACAACTGCGGCATCGGCCACACCCTCGCCATCCACTCTCACAATGAAGACATCATCCGTGAGTTCGGCCTGAAGAAGCCCGTTTCCCGTATCGTGGTGAACACTCCCTCCACTCATGGCGGCGTGGGCCTCTCCACCGGCCTGTTCCCCTCCTTCACGCTGGGCTGCGGCGCCGTCGGCGGTTCCGCCACCTCCGACAACGTGAACCCCATGCATCTTCTGAACATCCGCTATGTGGCTTACGACCTGGGCAATACCCCTGTCGCTGCCCCTGCCGCTCCCAAGCACACCTGCTCCTGCGGCGGCAGCTGCGGCGGTCATGGCTCCGTTGATATCAACGCCCTGACCTCCATGATCGTGGCTGAACTGAAGAAAGTGATGTAATTTCCGGGTGCGGCGGACACGCTCCGCTGCGCACGTCCTCTAAGTCAACAAAAAACATCTCAAGGAGATCGACATGACTTCTACCAATGCTCTCGGCATGATCGAAACCAAGGGCCTCGTCGGCGCTGTTGAAGCCGCTGACGCCATGGTCAAGGCTGCTAACGTCACCCTCATCGGTCGCGTGCAGGTTGGCGGCGGCCTCGTCACCGTTATGGTCCGCGGCGACGTCGGCGCCGTCAAGGCTGCCACCGATGCCGGTTCCGCTGCTGCCCAGAAGGTCGGCGAACTCATCAGCGTGCACGTCATTCCTCGCCCCCACTCCGAAGTCGAACTCATCCTTCCCCAGCTGGGCGCCTAAGAAGCATTGAAGGGGCCGGGGGCTTCCCCCCGGCCCTGCATCCCGCTGAAAAGCTGTGGATGCACCATGTTATAGTGGAGAGACAATGAACGAAGTAGCCATCAAAAACATGCTGGCTGAGATCCTCACCTGCGTGCTGAACGAAGTCCGCGCCCAGAACGGCAGCGCCCCTGTTGCGGCTCCTGCCCGTCCTGAGAACGGCCCTATCCCGATCGAGCTTTCCGCTCGTCATGTGCACCTCAGCGAGAAGGACTGCCTTGCTCTGTTCGGCGGCCCCCTCACCTTCGTGCGCGAACTTTCCCAGCCCGGCCAGTTCCTTGCCAAGGAACGCGTTCGCCTTATCGGCCCCAAGGGCGTGATGGACAACGTGGCCGTGCTCGGTCCTACTCGCAGCAGCTCTCAGGTCGAACTTTCCAAGACCGATGCCCGCAGCCTCGGCATTGACGCCCCCGTGCGCCAGTCTGGCGACGTTGCCGGCTCTCCCGGCCTTCTGCTCGCTTCCGACAAGGGCATCGTCGGCATCAAGGAAGGTGCCATCGTGGCTTCCCGCCACATCCACATGACCACCGCCGACGCCGCTCGCCTTGGCCTTAAGGACAACGACATGGTCAGCGTGCGTCTCGATTCCGAACGTCCCATGATCTTTGAAGACGTCCTCGTGCGCGTGAGCGACAAGTTTGCCCTCGCCATGCACATCGACGCCGACGAAGGCAACGCTTCCGGCTGGAAGAAGGGCGTGGACGGCGTCATCGTGGCCAGAGGTTCTCATGGACATTGATGCCGTCGAGAGCCGCATAGCCGAGCTCGAACGCCGCATCAGCACCGTTGCTGAGGTCTCTGCCCGCGAGAAGCTTTACGTGGGCGTTGACCTCGGCACCGCGTACATCGTGGTGGTCGTGGTGAACGGTTCCGGCGAACCCGTGGCCTGTGCGCTGGAATTTGCTCAGGTCGTGCGCGACGGTCTCGTGGTGGACTATGTGGGAGCTACCCAGATAGTTCGCCGCCTCGTCGGTCAGCTCCAGGAACGCCTCGGCCGCGAGCTCGAAGATGCGGCCATAGCCGTGCCTCCGGGCACCGGTGTGCGCGAGTGCGCCACTCACCGCCATGTGGTGGAAGGCGCCGGCCTCAACGTCATCTCCATCCTCGACGAGCCCACGGCGGCCAACGCTGTGCTCAACGTCGAGAATGGCGTCATCGTCGATATCGGCGGCGGCACCACCGGCCTTTCCATCCTTGAGAACGGCAAGGTCACCTATGTGGCAGACGAACCCACCGGCGGCACTCATCTTACCCTCGTGCTTGCCGGCAACTACGGCGTGAGCTTCGAAGAGGCGGAGAAGATCAAGAAGGATCCCGCTCGCCAGCGCGAAGTCTTCACCGTGGTGAAGCCTGTCATTGAGAAGATGGCGTCCATCATCAACAGCCATATCCGTGGCCGCAACGTTTCCGACATCTACCTCGTCGGAGGCACCTGCTGCCTTAAGGACATGGAGACGATCATCGCCAAGGAAACGGGCAAGCCTGTGTGCAAGCCTTCTAACCCCTTCCTTGTCACGCCTCTGGGCATCGCGCTCAATTGCGTGAAGAAGGACTGAGATTTTCGGAGCAGCGGCATGGATATGTCGGAACTGGTCAGCGCCGTCGTAAAGGAAGTGCTGGAACGCATGGAAGCCCGCAAGGCCCTTCCCTGTGTTTTCGTGCTTGCCAAGCGTGAGCCCGCTCTTGAGGAACGCGTGAGACCTCTGGTCGAACCGTATTTCCCCGAGGGGGTCGACCTCGTCTTCTTCGGAGAAGATCTGGGCGGCCGTACGCCTGCCAAGCATATCCTGCCCCATCTCTGCTGCTCTTCTATGGCCGATCTTGCGGCTGGCCGGGTGAGCTCCCGCACTTTGGAAACAGTGCTTTCCCTGCTCCTCAAGGGCATCAGTGTGGAAGTGCTGGAGTTCGGCTACCGCAGCTACGCCGACACTGCGCCCGGCGCACTGTATGATCTGTACGTCGGCTACGAAAAGGCTCTTGCCGCCTACGGACTTAAGGAATTCAAGGCTAAGCTGCCGGAATCCGTTCGCGTGCGCGAGAAGCTCATCACTGCCCCGATGGTCGAAAAGTACGGCAAGGAAGGCTACCGCAACATGGTCGTGCCTGCCGATGCCACTGTCACGCCCCTCGCGGCGGAAACTGCGGATGCCCTCAAGATGGGTATCCAGAAAAAGCTATAAGGGATACGGATGTTCATTGGTGTTGTTATAGGCAACGTGTGGGCGACCAAGAAGGATGACCAGCTGAACGGCATGAAGCTTATGGTCGTGCAGCGTATCGACCCTGCTGACGGCAAGCGTCACGAAAGCGTCGTCGCGGCCGACCGCGTTGGTGCCGGCATAGGCGAACAGGTTCTGGTCGTCACTGGAAGCTCTGCCCGTATGGCACTGGCGTCCCCTGATATCCCCATGGACGCCGCCATCGTCGGCATCCTTGACGAAGTGGAAATAAACCTGACCAAGGGTTTGTAATATATGGATAGTCTGGGAATCGTGGAAGTTGTGAGCATCGCCTCCGGCGCTGAGCTCGCAGACGGCATGGTCAAGGTGGCGAACGTGGAGCTCCTCCGCGCTGCGCCGCTCTGTTCCGGCCGCTTCCTCATCTACGTTTCGGGCGACCGCGAAGCTGTGCAGACCTCTGTGCTTTTCGCCCGCGATTCCCAGAAAAAGCTCGTCGGTTCCTTCGTCATATCGAATGTTTCTCCTCTGCTTGTCGAGGCTTTGAAGAAGTCTGAGGCCGCCAAGCGTGGGGAGGCCCTGGGAGTTGTGGAATGCCGCAATGTTTCCTCGGGCATCAATGCCGCCGATAAGGCGGTGAAAAAGTCGGAAGTCCGACTGCTGAAATTTGTGTCCGGGCAGGGCATCATGGGCAAATCCTTCTACGTTCTCGGCGGCGACGTAGCCGCTGTGCGCGAAGCAGTGGAGACTTCCCGTGAAGTTCTGGCCGACAGGCTGGTTGAAGCTGTGGTCATCCCCAATCCCGCAGAAGCCATGGCGAGTGCCCTGACTGGCGGAGTGAGGTAAACATGAAGAAAGAACTCATCACCGTAGACAACGTTAATAACTACATCAGCAAGCAGGACGGAAAGCTCTACGTCTTCGGCAACCGCCTGCTCACTGCCGGTGCCAAAGACGAACTCGGCCGTCGCCGCGTGAGCGTGGTGTATGGCCCCGAACCCGTCGCCGTTCCTGCCAAGGCTCCTGCCGCCGCTTCCGCTTCTTCCTGCGGTTCTGCTTCCGGCACGCCCTGCGGCAAGAGCCACGGCACCTGCCGCGGCGGCTGCAACTGCGGTTCCGCCATCACTCCCGGCATCGCCGCCGGTGCTCCCCTTGGCTCCTACACCTCCGTGGAAAGCCTCGCCCTTGCCCTTGCCACCATGCTCAAGGAAAAGTACGGCGTGACCGACCCTGCCGAGCTGAAGGAACTCACCGCCAAGGCTCTCAAGGCTATCAGAGACAATATGTAGTCTGCCTCGCCGCAGACTGTATTCCATCCAGGCGCGGATGAGCCGCACCGTCGCTGGAAACAGCGAAAAAGGAGACAGACATGAAGTTCGATGCTCTCGGCATGATCGAAACCAAGGGCCTTGTCGGCGCCATTGAAGCTGCCGACGCCATGGTCAAAGCCGCCAACGTTACCCTTATCGGCCGCGAACAGATCGGCGGCGGTTTCGTTACCGTTCTCGTGCGCGGCGACGTCGGCGCTGTGAAGGCCGCCGTCGATGCCGGCGCTGCTGCCTGCGAACGCGTGGGCACTCTGCGCAGCGTGCATGTTATCCCTCGCCCCCACGGCGAAGTGGAAACTCTCGTTCCTCCGCTTCCCGCTGGCAAGTAAGCTGGAAGGGCAGAAGGCTGTTTTCCGGAAGGCCCGCCGCATCGGCGGGCTCCGGAGAATGGCAATGACGACGGAGTAGACTGTCCTGCGGCTGGCAATGCCGCCGGGGCTAAGCTATGGAGCTGAAAAGTGCATTTTTACGGCAAGACAAAGATTTGCTACGGCAAGTACGCGCTTGATACGCTTGAAGAAGTGTACTGCACGCGCGCTTTCGTCGTGACCGACCCCTTCATGGTGAAAAGCGGCTTTGCCGCCCAGATCACCAGCCATCTCGAGCGTCGCGATATCCCGGTGGAGATATTCTCCGATGTGGAACCCGATCCTTCTCTGGAGACGGTTAAGCGTGGAGCACTTGCGTATGCAGCAAGCAAGGCCGACCTTGTGGTTGCCCTCGGAGGAGGTTCTGCCATCGATACGGCCAAGGCTATCATCTATTTTGCCTGCAAGGCGGCGGAAGAGCTCCCCCGTCCTGTGCTTGCGGCCATCCCTACCACCAGCGGCACCGGGTCGGAAGTCACCTCCATATCTGTCGTCACGGACAAGCAGAACAGCGTCAAGATCCCGCTGAACGATGACATGCTCATCCCGGACGTGGCCATTCTCGACGCACGCTTCACGCGTACGGTGCCTCCTTCTGTCACCGCCGCCACCGGCATGGACGTTCTCACCCATGCCATCGAAGCCTATACTTCGCGCAACCATAACGCGTTCACCGACATACTTGCGGTGGAAGGGACTCGTTATGTGTTCAGCGCGCTCCTTAGAGCCTACCAGAACATGGAGGACATGCAGGCGCGCGAAGCTCTCCTGCTGGGCTCCTGCATGGCAGGCATGGCTTTCAACAACAGCGGTCTCGGCCTTACGCACAGTATGGCTCATGCTCTCGGCGGGCAGTTCCACATCCCTCATGGCTGTGCGAATGCTCTGCTCCTGCCCCACGTCATCCGCTTCAACAGCTTTGACGCGGGCGTGCGCTACCGCGAGCTGGCCCGCATCATCGGTCTGCCCCATTCCAATGTGGAAGAAGGCACTTCCGCCCTTGTCAACGCGATCAACAGCCTTTGCGACGCGATGAAGGTGCCGATGCGCGTCCGCGACCTCAAGGTCGACGAGACTGCCTATCGTCAGTCACTGGATTCTATGTCCATTCACGCGTATAATGACCTGTGTACCAAGGGCAATCCGCGCAGACCTTCTCTGGGCGACATCAAGAAGCTTTTCGAAGCCGCCTGGTAAACGAATTTTTGCCCCTGCTGCAGTCAGGCCGCAGGGACCGCACCATGACAGAGGAATAGAACGATGGGAAACCCGATTGTTGACAAGATACGGCAAGCCGGCGTTGTCGGCGCTGGCGGCGCAGGTCTGCCTACGCACGTCAAAGCCGATGCCAAAGTGGATACTGTGCTGG
>JAFQPD010000035.1 GCA_017411945.1 Mailhella sp. | reverse complement strand
TTCGACGGCCCCATCGTGGTGGCTCCGGCCATGAATCCGCGCATGTGGAACAATCCGGCCACGCAGGCCAATGTGGAGACCCTGAAGGAGCGCGGCTTCATTTTCGTCGGGCCGGACAGTGGCGTGGTCGCCTGTCACGACGAAGGAAAGGGCCGCCTTGCCGACCTGCGCATGATCTACCTTGCCGCGCTCAAGGCTCTCACTCCGCAGGATATGGAAGGCCAGAACGTCATGCTCACGCTCGGCCCCACACGCGAGACGTGGGACGACGTGCGCTTCTGGACCAATGCCTCCACGGGCTCCATGGGCGCATCCATAGCCGTGGCCGCATGGCTTCGCGGCGCTGAAGTGCATGCGGTGTGCGGCCCTGTGGACATCTGGCTGCCGACGGATGCTTCCTTCCATCGCCATAATGTCATCAGCGCGAAACAGATGCTGGAAACGGCCCGCAGGCACTGGCCCAGCGCCACGGTGGGCGTGTTCACTGCAGCCGTGGCCGACTTCAGCCCCGAACCCCACGGGCCGGGAAAATTCAAGAAGGACAGGGCCGAGGACGGATTCGCGCTGAACTTCCTGCCCAATGCCGACATACTCCGCACGCTCGCTGAAGAGCGCGGCGAAGGTCAGGTCATCGTGGGTTTTGCCGCCGAGAGCGCATCCGACATGGAAGCCCTTGGTGCGGCCGTGCGCCATAAGCTCTCGTATAAAGGCGCAGATATGATAGTGGGCAACCGCATAGCCGACGGCTTCGTGCGTGCCGCCAACCGTGTCTATGTGGCCGATGTGCAGGGCCGTGAAGAACTCTGGCCCGAGATGCCCAAGCCGCAGGTGGCCTGGAACATCATAGACTGGGTGCGCACGCTTTCCGTGTGATGGTGATATGAAAGGATACGCTCCCATAGTGCGGCCTTGGCTCAAGGCCGGGCTGAACGTGCTTCTTCTGGAAGATGAGGCGCGTGTCCTCGAACTGCGTGCCGGGCCGAGTCAGCCTGCCGAGGAATCGGCAGAGGCGGCCCGTTCTGCTGCTCCTCGCCCTGCCTCCGCCCAGCTCAGGCGCGCTGCACAGCCCGTTCCCCAGAGGAGCCAGCCCCCTTCTCAGGCCGCTCCTCGGCCTGCCGCCAAGGCGGCGCAGCCTCGCATCGCTCCGCAGACGGCAAGGTCGCGGGGCATGCAGTCGCTTCTGGGCGCACCTGGGGCTCTGCCCGTGGGCCGCTGGCCTGCTGCGTGGCTGGCCCTGAAAGACCGCAGGCCCCTTCCTTCCCGCCCTTTGGTGCTCTGGACTTACGCAGGGCTGGGGGAAGACCTTGTCGGCGCTCCCGACGAGGCCCGCAGGCGCGTCATCGTTCGCATGCTCACCGAACTGCGCCACCCGGCGGGAACTCATGTGTTCTGGCCTTTTTCTCTGGCAGGAGAAGGGCTTTCGCCGGAGGCTTCGCTGTTCTGGTCCGGCGTTACGCTGCTCGACCCGCGCGTCATACTGCTCTTCGGTTCCGATACCCGCGATGCCCTTGGCATGCCGAAGTCTCTTCTGCCCTTCTGTCAGGAGCGCGCGCACGGCAGGCTCATCGTGCAGCTCCCCCGCCCTCAGGCTCTGGCCGCCGACGAGTCCGCCTTCCGGCAGGCGCAGGCCTTCCTTGCCCGCATGCTGAGCTTCTGCGCCAAACGCTGAAGCGATATGCAGAATCAACGAAAAAAGCCCGTCTCAGGACGGGCTTTTTTCGTGCGCGAAGGAATGGCCGAAGCGGTCAATTCTTTTCTTTTCTCTGCTTTTCCATGCGTTTTTCATGGAGCCTCGCCGTGGTCAGGCCGGCAAGCAGGCCCATGGTCGCCCCGAAAACGATGCCTTCGGCCGGCCTCATGAAGCCGGCAAGCACGGCGAAGACGCCTATAGAACTGCCGATAAGGAATCCCCGGAAAATAAAGCTGCTCATACAGAACCTCATGGACGATTTTTTTCACGCCGTATTAAGAAGGAAATGTTCGTCATAATTTACGGCCGCCCGCTGTTTTGTCAATGCATCGGGCTTTACGGTCAAGGAGGTTGCCATGAGAATGTTGATGCTGGGATGCCTGGCAGGCCTGTGCTTCTGCCTTGCCGCCTGTGACGGAGAAAAAAAGACAGCAGCCGGTAAGGCGGGGCAGCTTCCTCCTCCCCTTGTGACTGTGCTGACGATGGAGCGTGCGGACGTGCCCATCTATGCCGTGTTCATGGGGCAGACTGTGGGCAGCCATTCGGCGGCGGTGAAGCCGCAAGTGACGGGCATACTGCAGGAAAGGCTTTTCGAAGAAGGGGCTATGGTGAAGAAGGGGGCTCCGCTTTTCAGGATAGACCCTGCCCCGTTCAGGGCTGTTCTCGAACAGGCCCGCGGCCAGCTCGCTTCTTCCATGAGCCGCCTTGAGAATGCAAGGCGCGAGAACTTCCGCGTGCAGAAGCTCTACAGGAGCAATGCCGTGAGCCAGCAGGAGCGCGACAGCGCACGGGCCGCCTTCCTCAGCGCGAAGGCCGAGGTCGAGTCGGCGAGGGCGGCGGTGGATGAGGCCCGCATTCGCCTTGGCTACACCAGTGTGGACGCGCCGCTCTCCGGCTGGACCAGTCGCGAAGTGAGCACCGTCGGCAGTCTCGTGAGTCCGGAAAGCACGCTGACTTTCATCAACCAGAACGACCCGATGGACGTGCAGTTTGCCGTGCCCAGCGTGGAGCTGTTTTCCCTGCGCGACATGGAGGCCAAGGGCAGGGCGAAGAGCTACGGGCACGGTTCGCCGGTGAGCCTGCGGCTTCTGGAAGGCGCGGAGTACGATGCAGAAGGTTCGGTCGTCTTCCTCGATACGCAGGTGGATGCCGAGACCAGCGCGGTGAGGGCCAAGGCGCGTTTCCCGAACCCGCAGGGTCAGCTCCTTCCCGGGCAGTTCGTGGCCGTGCGTGTGGGAGGGGCTTGCCTGCTGAAGGCGATAATGCTTCCGCAGGAGGCCGTCATGCAGACGGAAAGCGGGCCATGCGTCTATGTGCTGGGCGAAGGCTCAAGGGCCGAACGGCGGGCGGTGACGCTTGGTCCGGCATTCGGTGCGGACTTTCTTGTGGAAAGCGGGCTGGAAGAAGGGCAGAGGGTGATAGTGCAGGGGCAGGACAAGGTCAGGGCAGGGCAGAAGGTGGCCCCTAAGCCATTGGAGAAAAGCGGCAGCGGCATGAAGCCGGCAGAAGATGTTCCGGCTCCCTTGCTTGACAAGCCTGATCCTGAAAGGGCTTCGGACAGGAAGGAGGAACGGCATGGCTGAATATTCGCCCCTCGCTTCGGGAAGTCAGGCTCCCAAGCCCAATTTCTTCCTGAGGCGTCCTGTCCTTTCCATGGTGCTTTCCATTTTCATCGTGCTTGCGGGCCTGCTTTCCATAAGGGAACTTCCCGTGGCGCAGTACCCCGACCTCATCCCGCCAACCATCACAGTGAGCGCACAGTATCCCGGTGCCAGCCCCGAGGTCATCGCGCAGACTGTGGCTACGCCCATCGAAGAGCAGATAAATGGTGTGGAAGGCATGATCTACATGAGTTCGGTCAGCTCCTCCAGCGGTTCGCTCCAGATATCCGTGACTTTTGCCGTGGGCACAGATGCCAGCATGGCGCAGGTCAACGTGAACAACCGCGTGCAGGCCGCCGAACCCATGCTGCCGGAGATAGTGCGGCAGTACGGCGTGACGGTGGACACCTTTTCTCCGGCTATTTTGGAGATCGTGGCTCTGTATTCAGAAGAAGGCCGCTACGACGCCACCTTTCTCAGCAACTATGCGCTGGTGAACCTGCTGGACGGCCTGAAGCGCGTTCCCGGAATAGGGCAGGCCCAGATACTGGGCGCGCGCGATTATGCCATGCGCATATGGCTGGACCCGCTCCGCATGGCCCAGCTCGGCGTAAGCACCAGCGATGTGGCGCAGGCTGTGGAATCGCAGAATGCGCAGTATTCCCTGGGCAGTGTGGGAGCCCAGCCCGGGCCGGACGGGCTGTCCATGACATGGCAGCTCCAGTCGCAGGGCAGGCTCATGACGCCGGAATAGTTCGGCGGCATCATACTGCGGGCCGAGCCTGACGGAGGCGTGCTCCGCCTGCGCGACATAGGGCGCGTGGAACTGGGGGCGGAGAATTACGACTTCGCCTGCGCCATAGACGGTGCGACTGCCGTTCCGCTGGCCATATTTCTTGCTCCCGGGAGCAATGCCCTCGAAACGGCAGAGCGCGTGGCCAGATACATGGAAGAGCAGTCGAAGCTGTTCCCGGCGGGCATAGGCTATCTTGTTCCGTACGATACCACTGTCTTCGTGCGCCTTTCTGTGGAAGAGGTGGTCCGCACGCTTTTTGAAGCCATGCTCCTTGTGTTTGCGGTGGTCTATCTCTTCCTTCAGGACTGGAGGGCCACTCTCATCCCCTGCATAGCCGTGCCGATTTCTCTCGTGGGCACGTTCGCAGGCGTCTGGGCTCTGGATTTCTCCATCAATACGCTCACGCTTTTCGCCTTGGTGCTGGCCATAGGCATGGTGGTGGACGATGCCATCGTCGTACTTGAGAACGTGGAACGCGTCCTCCGCACGGAAGGGCTTTCCGTCTCTGGCGCTGTGACGGCGGCCATGAGCGAAGTGACCTATGCCGTCATCGCCATCGTCCTCGTCCTGTGTTCGGTATTCATCCCCGTAGGCTTCCTCGGAGGACTGGCCGGCGTGATGTACCGGCAGTTCGCCGTGACCATAGCCATAGCCGTGGTCATTTCCGGCATCGTGGCACTCACGCTCACCCCGGCTTTGTGCTCCCTCCTTTTGCGAGCGGAACATCGTGAACCGGCCCGCCCTTTCCGCTGGTTCAACAGTGGGTTCGAAAAAGCCACGGAGCTTTTCACGGGGGCGGTACGCTTCTTCCTTCGGCGAGGAGCGGCTTCAGTGGGGCTGCTGGCCCTGCTCAGTGCAGGAGCTGCCCTGCTTTTCGACAGAGTGCCCACCACGCTCGTTCCTGAAGAAGATCAGGGTTCTGTCATGTGCGTCATATCCTTGCCTGAAGGCTCGGCCCTGCCTCAGACGAAGGGCGTGGTGACGAACGTGAGCGAGGAGATACGCCGCCTGCCAGCCGTAGAGCACGTTCTCAGCCTGTCCGGCTACGACCTCATCAATTCTTCTCTCGACACCAGTGCGGGCACGCTTTTCGTGCGGCTCAAGCCCTGGGGCGTGCGAGAGAAGCTGGGCATAAGCCTTGAGGATACGCTGAAGCATATTTACGGGCTTGGCTTGAAGGAGAGCAAGGGCACAGTGCTTCCCTTCAATCCTCCGCCCATCATGGGCATGAGCAATACCGGCGGCTTCGAGATGCAGCTGCTCACGACTTCCGGCGATCCGTTCGAGCTTGCGGCCGTGGCTTCGCGCTTTGCCGAAGAAGCCTCGGCCCAGCCGGAGCTGGCCCGCGTGAGCTCTTCCTTCAATGTGGACTCTCCGCGCCTCTTCGTCACTTTGGACAAGGAGAAGGCCATGATGCTCGGCGTGGACGAAGCCCAGGTGTTCAATACGCTCGGCGCTACGCTTGGTTCTACCTATATCAACGATTTCAACATGCTTGGCCGAACATTCAAAGTCATGATGCAGGCCGGCGCCGAGTGGAGGAGCCTGCCGGACAGCCTGCGCTCTCTCTATGTGGCGTCGTCTTCAGGCAGGCAGATCCCCGTCACCTCTCTTGTGTCGGCAGAGATGCGCGGAGGGCCGGCCATGGTGACGCATTTCAACGGGCTCCTTTCCGCCAAGGTGACCGGGAGCCCGGCTCAGGGCGTGAGTTCCGGCCAGGCCATCGCGGCGCTGGAACGCGTGGCGGCCTCGCTTCCTTCGGGATACAGCTATGCGTGGTCGGGCACGACCTATCAGGAGGTGGAGAACGGCGGCACCGACTTCGGCCTGCTCGCGCTCAGCCTGCTCATGATATTTCTCATCCTCGCGGCTCAGTATGAACGCTGGAGCCTGCCGCTGGCCGTACTCAGCGCCGTGCCTTTCGCAGTGTTCGGAGCCATACTCGGCAATTGGCTGGCGGGACTCAGCAACGACATCTATACTCAGGTAGCCATCATCACCCTGCTTGGCCTGGCCTGCAAGAACGCCATCCTCATCGTTGAGTTCGCCGTGGAGCTGCGGGGGAGGGGGATGGAGCTGGAAGAGGCCGCAGCAGAGGCCGCCCGCCTGCGCTTCCGCCCCATCATCATGACGTCCATAGCGTTCATCCTCGGCTGCCTGCCGCTGGTCTTCAGTTCCGGCGCAGGAGCGGCCAGCCGTGTTTCCATTGGCGTAAGCGTGGTATGCGGCATGCTGGCGGCGACTGTGCTGGCTCCGCTTCTTGTGCCGTACTTTTATGTTCTGGTCATGCGTGTTTCGGAATGGTTCAGCCGCCGTAGGCATAGGGAGGAATCATGAACGCCTGGATAACCCTGCTTTTCCTTGCGGCATTCACGGCAGGATGCTCTCTGGCTCCTGAGTATCGCCAGCCTCGTCAGGATATTCCGGACTCCTGGTGCGAACCTGTGCCGAAGCGTGAGCCTTCGGTTCTGGACTGTGCCGCCCCTGAAGTGGAATATGCCGCGCTTTCCCGGCAGTGGTGGAAACGCTTTCAGGACAAAGGGCTCGATGCTCTCGTCGGGCAGGCTCTGCAGAACAACCGGGACATAGGGCAGGGGCTGGCCCGTGTGGAGAGTGCGCGGGCTATGCTCCTCAAGGTGCGGGGCGGACTTTTTCCCACATTTTCCGGGCAGGGGAGCGGAACACGGAGCCGCCCCAGCCTTGAGACTTCCGAGATGCATGGTCTGGCCAGAGAGCTGGGAGAACTGGAAAGCCGCGTAGGCATGCTGGAAGGAAGTCCTCCTTCGTCGCCCCGCGCTCCGTCTAGGACGGGGACTGTATGGTCTGGGGCGGTGCAGGCGGCATGGGAGCTGGATATCTGGGGGAAGTGGCGCAATTCGGCTTCGGCGGCGCGGGAAAGCCTGCTTTCGGCCGAGGAGGCCCAGAAGGCTTTGGAGCTTTCCGTTGCAGGGCAGGTATGTTCAGCGTATTTCGAACTGCTGAACTGTGATGCCCAGCTCGAACTCACGCAGAAGACACTGGATGCCCGTGAGCGTTCAGCCGCCCTTTACGAAGTTCTGTTCGCAGGCGGAGCTGTCAGCGAATTGGATATCCTGAACGCGCGCACGCAGGCGGATGCTCTTCGAGACAGCCTGGCACAGGTGTGCGCCCGGCGCGAACAGGCCGAGAGCGCGCTGCTTCTGCTCACGGGGGCATCGCCAAAAGAGATCTATGCCGGAAGGGTGGCGCGAGGGAGCACGCTTGCCGCGCTGCCGGCCGTGCCCCAGCTGCCTTCCGGACTTCCTTCCGAGCTTCTGGTCCGCAGGCCGGACATCGTTTCTGCCGAAGCCTCTCTGCGGGCGGCTCATTTTCAGGTCGGGGCGGCGAGGGCGGCTTTTTTTCCGAGCATCAGCCTCACGGGAAGCCTTGGCGTGGAGAGTGCGCAGCTGGGCGATCTTTTTTCCGGAGAGGCGGAGGCGTGGAGCTTTGGCGGCGTGGTGAACTGGCCGTTCTTGACCTTCGGCCGAACTCTGGGAAGCGTGAGGCAGAGCGAATCTGCCATGCGCGAAGCGGCCGCAGGATATGAGAAGGCAGTGCAGCAGGCCTTCCGGGACATAAGGAACGCCCTTGCCGTCCAGAGCGGCATGGCGGAGGGGGCGCAAAGCCTCGAGGCTGCCGCACGGCGCATGGAAAAAGCCGCAGAGCTGGCGCGGCAGCGGTATGAGGCGGGGCATTCGCCGTATCTCGACGTTCTGGAGGCGGAGCGGACGCTATATTCCTCGCAGATGCAGTTCCTGGAGAGGAGGGCGGCCCATCTTTCCGCCATCGTTCAGGTATGCGTAGCCCTTGGCGGAGGCTGGTAGAAGCATAGAGGCCAGCTTCCGGCTGGATGGCCGCAAAAGAAAAAGCCCCGTTCAAGGGGCTTTTCCCGTCAGCAGTCGCGATCTCGGAATTTCTTGCTTTCTTTAAATTTTGTTTTCCATCGCTCATGCATCCAGAACCACTGTTCCGGGGTGTCGATGATGAATTTTTCGATGGCCCGGGTATAGAATTTTGCCGTTTCGAGGATGTTTTCCTCTCTTGTTCCCGTGAGTTCTGCGGTGTCCAGCGGCTTTTGCAGGCGAAAAACGTAATCGTTCCCTTCGCGTGCCAGCACCAGAGGCCATACGAGGGCCTTGCCGCGCACGGCCAGAAGGGCAGGGCCGGCATTGACGGCGGCTTCTTCCCCAAGGAAGGGAATGAAAATGGCTTCGCGCCTCATGGCGTTGTGGTCCACGAGGAAAGCGGCGATGCCGTTCTTATGCAGGGCGCGGATGACGCCCATGGCCGCCTGGCGGTGGCCGACCATATCTGCCCCGGTAGCCTCGCGGCAGGAGGCTATGAATTCCTGTACGGCAGGGTCGGGGTAATTGCGAACGACCACCATTCGGGGGCGCGGAGCTTCATAGATCTGGCCGAGAAGGGAGGCCAGAAGTTCCCATGCTCCGAAGTGAGCCGTAGCCGCAACGATGGGCCGCTGGCAGTTCTTCAGCTCTTCGAAGAGTTCCGGCGGGTCGAAGCGCAGGCTGGGGGAATCCAGCCCGAAGTCCTTGGTGAGGACTATTTCAAGGAAGGAGCGCGCATTGTGGATGAAGCTTTCGAAGGCTATCTGTTCCGCCTCTTCCCGGCCTTTGCCAAGATGCGTCATGATGTTCTTCGTGGCGAGTTCCCGCCGGGAGGGAAGCAGTCGCCAGAAAAGGCGACCCATGAAGTTTCCCATGCGTTCAGCGCCGGAAAAGCCGAAGCGGCGGAGGAACGAGCCGAAGCTTTTCAGGATGCGAAGGCGCATCTTCTGGCCTGTGGTCATGCTTCCTCCCCGGGGATGGGGCGCGAAGCAAGTTCGTGCAGTTCCTTTTCGAGGCGCGCCTTGTTTCTGGCAAGCGTCTCTTCTTCGATGTTCGGCACTTCCAGCAGGCCTTCTCCCCACGGTTCGCCGAAGCGGATGACGACCTTGGAGAAGGGGAGGGGGATTTGGAATTTGTCCCAGGTGGGAACCTTGAAGGAGTTCTTCATGGAGATGCGCACGGGGACTATGCGGCCGCCGGTGCGGTTGGCGAGGAAAAAGCCGCCTTCCTTGGCTTCGTGGCGGGGGCCGGCAGGGCCGTCGACCGTGATGCAGGCATGGACCTGTTCGCTTTTCATCATGCGGGCGAGGCTGAGCAGGGCGCGCACGCCGCCGCGGGTGCTGGAGCCGCGCACTGCGCCGACGTTCTTGGCGGCAAGGATGCGCTCCAGGTAGTCGCCGTCCTTGCTGGGGCTGACTATGGCTACCACCTTGAGTTGGCGGGCGACAGGGATGAGCGAGAAGAGCTCGTCATGCCAGAGGCAGAAGATGAGCCTTTCTCCGCGGGCATGGGCGGCGTCGATGGCATTGCGGTTTATTTCTTCGATGCGAAGCGTAGCACAGACTGCCTTGTAGAAATTGACCAGCAGGAAGGATGTTAGCGCAGGGGGGAGGTGCATACTTTTATGATGATCAGAAAGCTGAAAAAGCTTTTTTGTTGGCGGATTGCTCTTGACGGGGCCAATGATAGCCCACATTATCCCAATGTGCCAGAGACGAAAAGCCCTTTTTTATGCGGGGGCATTCTGGAAAAAGAGCTTCGGGGGAAATGTGGCAGAAGGTATCCGATTGAACAAAGCCCTTGCCGATGCCGGCATATGTTCGCGCCGCAAGGCGGATGAGTTCATTTTTTCCGGCGAGGTCCGCGTCAACGGGCAGGTCGTGGACAATCCCGGCGTGCGCGTCATGCCGGAGGACAGGATAAGCCTGAAGGGCCGTCCTGTCGTGCTTCGGGCACAGAGTTCGCAGGCCTGCTGGCTCATGCTCCACAAGCCTGTTCAGGTGGTGTCCACCGCCAGCGACCCGGAAGGGCGCGAAACCGTTCTCGACCTCGTTCCTGAGCCGTGGAACCGCAAGCGGCTCTACCCTGTGGGGCGGCTCGATTATTTTTCCGAAGGGCTGCTCCTGCTCACCGACGATGGGGAGCTTGCCCACCGCCTTACGCATCCGCGCTGGCATCTTCCCAAGATATATCATGTTCTGGTGCGCCCGGAGCGCGGTGAGGCTTCCGTGCCTGCGGCTCTTGCTCTTTTCCGCCGCGGCATGACGCTTGCCGAAGGCGACAGGCTGGCCCCTGTGGAGGTCACGGTGCTGCCCAGCCAGTCCCGTCGGGGCATCGTGCTTGAAATGGTCCTGCATCAGGGGCTGAACCGCCAGATCCGCCGCATGTGCCGCGACGTGGACTTCACCGTCCTGCGGCTGATGCGCGTTGCCGAAGGCCCTGTGGACTTGGGCGATCTTGAGCCGGGCCGAGTGCGCCCGCTTTCTTCTTCTGAAGTTTCCGCCCTGCGCCGTGCCGTGGGGCTGGAAGGCTGATTTTCAACATACAGCTCGCAAGAGGTCTACTATGGATATTCGTTTTCAGGCCGGCGGGGCTTCCAAGTGGAAGGCCGATGCCGTCATCAGCTTTGTTTTTGAAGGTGAAGATGCCGAGCAGGCATGCTCTGCGCTCATCCAGAACGCTCTCTGGCTGGGCATCGCTCCCGCATGGCGCGATTTCCACGGAAAGGCCGGGGAGATGACCATGTTCTACGGCCCCAGGGCCATGGAGATCTCCCGCGTGCTCGGCGTCGGCCTCGGCAAGGCCGAACAGCTGGACATGACGGCCTTCCGCTATGCCGTGGGCAGGGCCATGCGTCAGTGCCGTGAGTACGACCTCGCAGGCGTCGGCCTCGACTGCGCTTCCCTGGCCCGCGTGGCCGAGAAGATGGGCGTGGCTCTCGACGTGCTCGTGCGGGAAGCCGTCGTCTCCTCTCTCCTTTCTCTGTACCGCTATGAACGCTGGATGAGCCGCAAGAGCGAACACGAAGATCCCAAGTGGCTGGCTGTGATGTGCGAAGGCGAGTTCGTGGAGAACGAGGTCCGTTCCGCCGCCCGCATGGCCGAAGCCGAAGCTGCCGGCATAGTTCTGGCCCGCGACCTTGCCAACGATCCCGCCAACGTGACCACGCCTTCCGCTTTTGCCGACAAGGCGCGCGAGGTGGCCGCGAAGTACGGCATGAACTTCCGCGTGCTTGGCCGCGCCGAGCTTGAGGCCGAGAAGATGGAAGCCTATCTGGCCGTGGCTCGCGGTTCTGCCGAAGAGCCGAAGATGGCCGTCATCGAATACGCTCCCAAGGGCGTGGAAGGCCGTGAGCCTGTGGTGCTGGTGGGCAAAGGGCTCTGCTTCGACTCCGGAGGCATCAGCCTCAAGCCTGCCAAGGGCATGGAAGAGATGAAGGGCGATATGTCTGGCGCGGCCGCCGTGCTCGGCGTGATGGAAGCTCTCGGGCAGCTTGGCGGCGGCAACGCTCCCGCCCGTCCTGTGGTGGGCATCATGGCCTGCGCCGAGAATATGCCCGACGGCCATGCCGCCCGGCCCGGAGACATCGTCGTCGCCAAGAACGGCAAGTCCATCGAGATCGTCAATACCGATGCCGAAGGCCGTCTTGTTCTTGCCGATGCTCTGGCATGGGCACAGGAGAACTACAAGGCCGCCCGTCTCATAGATATCGCCACGCTCACCGGTGCCTGCGCCGTTGCCCTCGGCCTCGAAGCCGCCGGCCTCTTCTGCGATGACGATGAGCTTGCCTCGAGACTGCACGAAGCCGGAACGGCTCTCGGAGAGCGCAACTGGCGTCTGCCCCTCTGGACAGGCACCAGCCTCAAGGCTCTCAAGTCGCCCTGCGCCGACATGGTGAATGCCGGCCAGCGCGAAGGCGGCGCCATCCATGCCGCTGTCTTCCTCCAGCAGTTCGTCAAGGAGGGCCAGGTCTGGGCCCATATCGACATGGCCGCTGCCGACAATGCCGAGAATCCCATCAACGCCAAGGGAGCGACAGGCTTCGGCGTGCGCACTCTCCTCAGTGCCGTGTGGGACAAGGCTGAGGACGTGCTTCAGTAAAGAGCAGGCCCCGCTTCGGCGGGGCTTTTCCAGATGTTGCCAGAGAGGAAGGTTTCTATGAGCAGGATGAGCAAGCTCAGCTACACTCAGCAGGTCTGCGTGAAGGCCGCAGGCAAGGCCATGCAGACCACAGGCATGCTGCGCCCCGGGGCCCGCGTGGGCGTTGCCGTATCCGGCGGCGTGGACAGTTTCGTCCTCCTCAAGGTCCTGCAGCTGCGCCAGCGCATCGTGCCTTTCCCCTTCGAGATAATGGCTCTCCATCTTAATCCCGGCTTCGATGCGCATAACCACGCCCCGCTTGCCGACTGGCTGGCGAAGGAGGGCATTGCCGGGCATCTGGAAGTCACGGATTACGGGCCGCGCGGCCATTCGGAAGAGAATCTCCGCAATTCTCCCTGTTTCTACTGTGCCCGCCTGCGCCGCAAGCGTCTTTTCGCCCTGTGCCACCAGTATGGCCTCACTCATCTGGCCTTCGGGCACAACAACGATGACCTTGTGACCAATTTTCTCATGAATCTCGTCCAGACGGGCAAGGTGGCCGGCATGAGCATGAACGAGCCGTTCTTCGGAGGTTCTCTTCAGGTCATCAGGCCGCTTATGCTCCTGCCGAAGTCGGAAATAGTCCGTGCCGCCCGTCAATGGGAACTGCCGGTCTTTTCCAATCCCTGCCCCTCTGCGGGAAAGACGAAGCGGACGGATATGCTCGAAGTCCTGGATGCCATGTGCGGCGGCAGCAAGGTCAAGCGCAAGAACGTGTTCAACGGATTGGCGCGCTGGCAGTGGGAACAGAACCTTGTGGCCGGCGCTGAAGAGGATGAGGCAGAGAGCGTGCGGGAAGGGCGCGCCGCCCCTCCTATGCCTGCGGCCCGTGGGCACTGATCTGCAGAAAGATTGACGCCGGGGAACAACTGGGCGTAAGATAAGGGAAGCATAGCGGGATGTTCCCGCATCGGCCCCGTTAAGGAGAGGTTTCGGGGCTGCTCCTTTTGTCTGCCCAGAGGCGGATATTTTAAAACGAGGCCCGTATGTTCCAAGTTGTCGATGAAGCTATTTTCGATCTCATCAATATCACCTTCCACAATGAAGTCTTCAACTTCATCATCCCCCTGTTTTCTCAGATTTGGCTGATATGGGCTGGCGTGCTCATCTGCGTGGTGGCGTACGCTGTGCACTGCTGGCGCAGTTCGCTGGAGCCGGTAGGCCGCGTGCTCATGCTCGTCCTTCTCATGGGGCTTTCCGTAGGAGTGACGGATTTCAGCTCCAGCGTGCTCAAGCATTCCATAGGGCGCGACAGGCCCTGTGAGGAACTGCTTGGCGCAAACTATTACGATGCTGCCACCCAGAAGTGGTCGGAAGTGACGCAGGAACTGGTGGAAGAGCAGAGGCTGGGCGGCTCGATGCCTTCTTCTGCCTCTGCAGCCTGCATGGCTGTGGCCGTGGTGCTTTCCCTGCTGTTTGCCAAGGCTAACCCTTGGGTCTTTTTCCTGCCTGTCAGCGTAGGCTTCTCGCAGATCTATGTGGGGAAGAACTATCCATTCGATATCCTGGTAGGATGGCTCTTGGGGTTGGTTTCTGTGATAGCCGTATGGTGGGTCTGCCACCTTGTCATCATCCGGTTTTCGTCTCACAGGAAGCTGGGCTGAGGCTTTCTCTGAATGACTTCCGGAAAATTTATGGCAAGGCGAAAATTTCTGCTTGACTTATGAGAGGATTCTGGTAGTTCTCTTTTTCGCACCGTTGGGCTATCGTTCAATTGGCAGGACGTCGGATTCTGGCTCCGATAATCAAGGTTCGAGTCCTTGTAGCCCAGCC
>JAFQPD010000034.1 GCA_017411945.1 Mailhella sp. | reverse complement strand
GTTCAAGGAACGCCTTGCCAAGCTGGAAGCCAAGCAGCAGGAAGATGGCGAGGTCGCCAATATCTCGCGCCAGATCAATGCTGATAACAGAAGCGCCGCTACTAGGAAAAAGGCCGCGCTTGTCAGCAGTGCTTACGTCAACCCCTTCGGCGACTACATGAATGCCGTGCTGCAGGAAATAGACAGCCTTGATGACAAGTCTCTCCGCGACAACGCCCGTATCTCTTATGAAAAGGTCGTGGAAAACAACAAGAGCTGTTCAACGGCGCGTACCGCATCCAAGGCTGTCATGAAAAATGCCCCGCAAGGCAGAAAGCTTGTTCACGTCATTCTGTCAGATGGCTTTGCTCCAGAGCGGAAGGAAATGTCCAAGGCCTTGAAGATTGACGGCCTGACGGGAATCGTAAACTGGGCGGAAGCTACGCCGGTTCCTACCAAGGTGACCGGAGCTCGTGTTCGTGCCGCCGGTCAGACGGCCAACCTCACATCATTGAGCCGCATGGAGTCCATAGCCCTGCGCGACGATCAGGACATGATCCCGTGGCGTTATACCATGATGGCTTTGGCTCTGGCTCGTTCCGGCAGTGCCGGTTTCCTCGCGCAGAAGCTGGGCCTTAAGAGTGAACTGGGTGCTGGTCTCGTTTCCAAGATGCAGCGCCCCGATACCCGCGCATGGCTCTCTCTGCCCAATCAGGTCCTCGTTGCCAGAATGTACGTGCCTAACGGTACCAAGCAGATCACCGTGGAGACTTTGAGCGGCGGTTCCCGGCTTGCCAGAGCCAATGTGCAGATCGCTGCGGAAGGGCCTACCGTTGTCTATGCCGTAAGCTACGATAATCAGCTTCGCGCCTACGCCAACAAGAACTCCTGGGTGAAGCAGTAAGTATTTACCGCCGTCCAGCTAGAATCATGGGAGAACGTGTATGAAATTCAAGCTTGCCGCCATCCTTATCATGGTCATGGCTCTCTGCGCCTGCGCGAAGCAGGAACCGCTGCCTCTTGTAGTCGATCCTCATCCGCAGATTCGCGTCATCTTTGGTAATGAGAGCGTGCGTAACTGCTTTGATATCACCAATGCCGTGGTGGATACCTCTTCCGATCTGCCTCGCTGTATCGTCCGCGTGGTGAACCTGACCCAGCAGAGAGTCCCTCTGGAATATAAGGTCGTATGGGAGGATCAGTACGGTGCGCCGCTGCTCTACACGGCGGCATGGCAGAGAACGCCTGTAGCCGAGACCGGTGAAAAGACCATCGTGAACATGGCCAAAACTCCCGGAGCGGCACGCGCCACTGTGACACTGCGCTTCCCCGTGGATGTGCAGATATGGGTGCCGGAACCCGATCCGGCACAGCAGACGAGCTACTAATCGGATTTTCAGCCTGAAAATACAAAGGATCTTCTATGAAAAAGTGCTTTATTGCCCCGCTTGTCCTTCTGTCCGCAGTAGCCGTCTCCGGTTGCGTTCCCTCTGACTCCGGCAATAGCTGGGGACGGTTCACCTCGATATCCATCGTTGACTCCTCCGAGCGCATCAAACTCGATACCAAGATCAGTCTTTCGGACATCATCGCCTTTGCCGAAAACATGACGAACAAAATGCTTCAGTCGCCCATATTCGCAAAGGCCAAGCGTCCTCCGCGCATCATCGTGACAGCTATTCGCAACAATACTCATGATGAAAACCTGCGTGTCAAGGATGTTCACGACCGTATCATGGAAGTTATGCTCAACTCCGGCAAGGTCAGAGTGCTGGATGAATCCGCACTTAATTTCAACTATGTGATGCAGTCGGAACTCACCGATATTGTCACTCGTTCGTCTGACGGGCAGAAGCTTGTCGATTATACTATGAAGATCAAGCTGTATGACTTGAACGGTGAACTGAAGGGACAGTGGTCGGACGACCTTTCCCTGTTCAAGAATCGTTGATAGCTATCCACAAAACGCTGAGGCGGGAGTGACCAACGTCGCTCCCGCCTTTTGCGTAGAGGAAAGGCAGCCCGAAGGCGGCCCATTAATGTTTAGCAATACGAAGGAAGGCATCTCTCCCAGAGGGGATACCCACTTGTGAGATTCACATCCTTTGGGATAGAATACCCACATTCATCCAATAAAAACCACTCACATCTTTTTATTTTGTGAGTATTTTCGTGGGTATTTTTCTGGCAGCTTGCAAATTAATCATTATATTTCACAATGATATAATTTTACAAAGCTTCTCTACAGAAAAGTTCCTTCCCTTCCCCCGCAATTCTCAATCAAACTCTTACTTCACTCGCTTGTTGCCTTCCCAGACCTTGTCGGCTTCGGGGAGCTGGGGCAGGTAGGAGAGCCACTTATGGCTGGCGAGGTGTTCGGCGGACTGCTGGAGCTTGCGGCTGTGTTCCTTGATGGGCGGAACGAGCTGCTTGATATCGCCTTCAAGAGCGGGAGCGATGCCGTAATTGGTGGCCTGCTTGCAGAGGTCCACGGCCTTCTGGCTGTACTCGGAAGAGCTCATAAGCGTATCGAGAGCCTTGGTGGGGTTGTGGAAGCCCACGCTGTTCTCGGCGGAAACGAGATCCCAGAAGAACTGGCCCTTGCGCACCATTTCGCGGGCTTCGGCCATGAGGGCTTCGAAGCTGGCGTTCTTTTCGCCCGCGAACTCGTTGGCGAGGCGAACGGCTTCATGGGCGCGCACGCTGTTTTCCTGAGCCTTCAGGAGCTGGCGGTAGGTCTTTTCCTGGGTGTCGAGCACGCGGCCCTTCAGGAAGTCGGCAGTCTTGTCGCTATGGCAGGTGCGGCAGGCGGTGAGGTCGGGATCCTTGAGCGGGGAAGTCCACCAGTGGCTGGAAGCCTTCTTGCCGTCCTGCTTCTTGTATTCCATATGGCAGTCGGCGCAGGAAACGCCGGCGGCGCCGTGGGGGCCGTCCTGCCAGAATTCGTATTCAGGATGCTGGGCCTTGAGGATGTTCACGCCGGAAACGGCATGCTTGAAGTCCACGAACTGGCCGCCCTTCGCGCCCTTGGTGTTGTAGTAGGCGTAGATCTCTTCAGGATCGAAGCCGTTGTCCCACGGGAACACAGGCTTGGCGGCAGGGCCGTGGTCCTTATGCTGGAAGTAGTATTCCACATGGCACTGGCCGCAGACGAGGGAACGCTTCTCGTTGCGGGAAAGGGTGGCCCAGTCCTTGCCGGAACGCTTGAGCCAGTCCTGCAGCGGGATGGAGTAGAGCTTCAGCTCCATGTTGGCGGTATCGTGGCAGGTGGCGCAGGAGATGCTTTCGTTCATCGGGTCCACCATCTGGCGGTACTCGTTGAAGTCCTTGCTCCACACCTTGTCGCCGCCTTCCTTCACCCACTGGGAAATGTTCGGGGTCTTGCAGTTCCAGCAGGTAGTGGGCATGTTGCCCTTGCCTTCCGGGTTGTAGCGGTTGATGCGGTCGATCTCGAGGATGTCGTGCACGGCGTAGGTGTGGCCGCGGGCCTCGTTGTATTCATAGGAGAAGGGATAGCCCAGCCACAGGTTCTTCAGGTAAGGCTGGTTCTTGGAGAATCCCTTGGGGAGCGGGTCGTCGCTGTGCTTCTGGAAGGCCACGGAACCCTTGTACTCCGTCATGACGGAAGATTCGTCGTTCTGGCGGTAGGAAGCGTACTGGCGGGGGAACACCTTTTCGAAAGGAGCCGCAGAAAGAGTGTCGGTAGCAAGGCCGGTCTTATACGAAGGGGTCTTCACTTCGTATTCGTCCTGGCAGCCGGTGCTGGCCATGGCGCAGACAAGGGCCGCGCCCATCATGAACATTGTGGTCTTATTCATCCGCCGCCTCCCTGAAGCTGACAGGTGTTTTCTTCTGATGAGCCATGCCGCGGTGGCAGTCCACGCAGTAGGGCTTCGCCATCATGACGTCCTGATTGGTGACCTTATGGCAGGACATGCAGTTGGCCTGAACGACGTCGCGGGTCTCGAGGTTGACCGCGAGGGGGGCTTCCTTGCCCTGCACATTGCCTATGAAGTCGCGTATGCCTTCCTTGGCCTTGAACGGTATCTTGCTCAGCAGGTTATGCGGTGCATGGCACTCGTTGCAGGCCAGCTCGGCATGGGGCGACTGGCTGTGTGTGAGGGCGGCCTCGTGCATGACATGGCACGAGGAACAGAAAGGCCGCGCATCAGTGAACTGCATTCCGGCCGCCGCAGCGAACACCAGCGCCGCTCCCAGCGCGGTTCCTGCAGCCAGCATCTTCAGGGGACTTTTCGGGGATGTTGCCATCGTCTCCTCCTTTGGATTCCGGAACGGATAGTTTACTGCAGAATAACCAAATCTCGCGTCCAAACTGTGATTCTAGTCACAAATAAGAAATGTTTTGCAAGATTTTTCCGTTTTCTGAAAGAAATCCGCCACCTGATTCACAAGCTCCAGAAAGAGAAAAGCCGCCCCGGCACAGGCAGGAGCGGCAGAAAAGAAGCCAAAGGTTTTGAAGGGGATGGGAGCGCAGGCCCCTTGCCCAAGCATCCTCCCTCCATCACGGCCTGAGCGGCGCCAGCGCGGCGCGGGCGGCTTCGAGGGCGGCGGCGAGGTCGGCGGCGTCGGGGTGCTTCTCGGCCTCGTCGAGGCGAGCCTCGCGTTCGGGGGTGCGAGGGTGATGGCTGTGCTTGCGAACGGAGGGGGCAAGGCGGCCCTGGCATACGAAGTGGCCAAGCGCTTCGTTCCTCCCTTCGTCCAGCAGTTCCTTCGCACAGGAGATGCAGGCGCGGGCATGTTCGGAATCGGGCCATGCGGCCATAGTGCCGAACACAAAAACACGGCGGCGGCGCAGGCCGCGCATGAAGTCGCGCATGGTGGGGTTGGGGCCGCCGCGCCACGCCCAGAAGCCGAGGAGCAGTATCTCGTCGGCTGTTCCGGCGGCATCGCCGCGCATGAGGCGTCCGTCGGGGCCGCGCTCGTCCATGCGCGCCGCCAGCTCTTCGCGGGCGTTCACCAGAGACAGGTCGAGATTCTCGGCCAGATGTTCCGCCACGGCCTGCGTATTCCCGGTGCGCGAGGAATAGACGATGCGCGCCCACGGGACAAGGTCCGGCGTGAGGGCGTCCGGGAACCCGAGAGCAAAGTTTTCAGACATGGCTCAATCCTCAAGGAAGCGGCGCAGAGCCTTCTCATCCTGAATGATGATGGCTTTTTTCTCAAGGCGCACGAGGCCGTCCTCGGCAAAGGAGCTGAGCTGGCGGGAAAGGCTTTCGCGGGAAAGGCCGAGCAGGCCGGCGAGCACTTCGCGGGTGATGCCGTCATCAACTACGTTGGTGCGCCCCACGCGGGCCTTGTGCAGAAGCCAGCCGGCTACCCTGCGGCGCACGGAGATCTTGCCCTGGGAGACGGCTATCTTGTTGATGAACATGCGCTGGCGTATGGCAAGGGCCTTCATGAGGCGCATGGCAAAGGCGGCGTTGCCCATGAGGATGGAGCGGAGCACCTTGGCATCGATGCGCAGGACGACGCACCTCGTCAGGGCCAGAGCGGAAACGAAGGCCTGCCCGCTGCCGAAAAAGATGCAGTGGTCGAGGAAGTGCTCTTCGCGCACTACATGCAGTATGGTGTTCTTGCCCGCCATGGAGCCCTTGAGCAGTTCCACGCTGCCGGAAAGAAGCCAGTCTGCGAAGCCAAGGCTTTCGCCCTCGGAGAATATCCATTCGTTCTTGGCATAGGTGACAGTACGGGAAGAGGCCGCAAGGCGCGTGCATTCCTGTTCCGTAAGCTCCGGGAATATGGCGGCGAGTTTTTCCTGCACTTTGTGTACCTGCGAAGTCCAGCTCTGAAAATCGGTGATGCGTGCTACCTGGCTCATGCCTCTCCTCGACTGCTGAGAGATAGGATTTCTATAACCTATGGCACGCCTTGAAACTGTGATATTGGTCACACTAATGGACTGATCGGCAAAAAAGCAAGAGTGTCCTGCCGGACGATTTAAAAATGTGCGGCCGCAGGAGGAGTGGCAAGCCCGCGGCCGCTTTGACTGACGGTGGGAGGGAAGTGCAAGTTGCTTTCGTGGGAGGACTCCCTGCGCCAGTCCGCTGATTCGAAGGGAGGGCCCCTGCCGAAGCAGGGGCCGAAGTGTTCGGCTGAGCGCCCCTTCCTGCTTACGAGCCAGCCATTTCGCCGGTGCCGAACACTTCATGATGTATCTGCGAGGCAGGGATGCCGCATTCCTGGAGAGCCTTGCGCTGCTCGTCCATGAAGGCCGTGGGCCCGCAGAGATAAACGTCCGCATCTGCCGGGATGCAAAGCTTCTTCAGGCTTTCGCCGCAGGGGCGGCCAACGCAGCAGCAGCGAAGGGCATCGCCTCCAAGGGGCTTGGTGTAGAAGACCTGAAGGCTCGCATCGGGCAGGCGGGAGATATTGGCCTCGATCTCGGACATGAGCGGGAAGCTCTGGCTGTTGCGCGCCACATGGATGAAGCGCACGGGCCTCCTGCTCTCCTTGCGCACAAGGGCTTCGAGCATGGCAGCCATGGGCGTGATGCCGATGCCTGCGGAGAACAGGACCACGGCGTTGTCGCCGTCCTTGAGGACGAAATCGCCGAGAGGGGCGGAAACTTCGATGACATCCCCTTCCTGAAGATTGTCGTGCAGGTGGTTGGACATGGCACCCCTGGGAGAGCCTTCGGGGCATTCGCGCTTCACGGAGATGCGGATCATGGAGCCGCCCTCGCAGGAGCTCAGGGTGTACTGGCGAGGCTGGGAAAGGCCGAGCTCCTTGATGAAGGCCCGCACGGACACGAACTGGCCGGGCTTGAATTCAGGCAGGCGGCCGCCGTCGGAGGGAGCGAGGTAGAAGCTCACCACGTCGGAGCCGGCCTCTTCGCGGCGCACCACGCGGAAGGGACGCCAGCCGGCCCAGCCGCCTTCGGCCATGGCCTGTTCCTTATAGATATCGCTTTCCGCGCCGATGAGGATGTCGGCAAGCTGGCCGTAGGCAGCGGCCCAGGCGTCCACGAGCTCATCGGTGGCGGCTTCGCCCAGGACTTCGCGGATGGAAGCCAGCAGATGCTTGCCCACCACGCCGTACTGTTCGGCGCGCACGCCGATGGTGCAGTGCTTCACGGCAATGTGGCGCACGGCGGGGAGGAGCGGCGTGGGATCTTCGATATTCTCGGCATAGGCGAGCACGGCGTTGGCAAGAGCCCTCTGCTGATGCCCCTTGGCCTGATGGGCCTGATTGAACAGGTTCTTCACCTCGGGGTTTCCGGAAAGCATCCTTTTGTAGAAGTGGGTGGTCAGAGCCACGCCATGCTCACGGAGCACGGGCACGGTGGCTTTGATGAGTTCTATCTGGCGCGGCGTAAGCATGATCTTCTCCTTGGGAGCGAAAGGGGAAAGGAAGGGGGATCTGCGACGGGGAGACGATGGCTTTGTCCGTCCGTCGTTGAATCAGTAATAGCTATTGTTATTAGTTAAGTCAAGAATTTTTTCCTTGCTTTCGAGTAGGCATTTCATTTTCCGCCCCCTCTGCCTGCTCCAGCAAAGAAAAAGGCGGCCCTGCCCTAGCAAAGCCGCCATGTTGCCCATTTCATTATTAGACTATTCTAACTTCTGTAACATCCGCTCAGCATCCCTCCGCCGCTTCTCCACGGCGGCGCATTTGCTGTTCGGCTTAAACGCCAAAAGGGAGAAGGCGGAACACCTTCTCCCTCAGAGCTTCACGAGGAAGCGCGAAACTTAGGCTTCGATGCCGTTGACGGCCTTGGCGAGGCGAGACACCTTGCGAGCGGCGTTCTTCCAGTGGATGACGCCCTTGCCGGCGATCTTGGTCAGGGTGGAAGTAGCGGTCACGAGGGCGGCATCGGCGGCGGCCTTGTCGTTGTTCTTGATAGCGGCGCGCACGGCCTTCACCACGTTCTTGATGCGGGTACGGGCGGCACGGTTGCGGGCATTGCGCTTAACACTCTGCTTGTGGCGCTTGATAGCGGAAGCATGATTGGCCATGGGGGAATCCTCCAAGATATGACCCCTCACGGGGCGTGATGCGATAGAATTATCGGGCGCATAAGAACCGCCCGTTATTGCCGGAACGGTTATCCTTATACGCCTTCTCGTTTTATGTCAAGTCCTGTGTTGCGCCTTACATCTGCAGAGCAGAGAAGTCGGCAAGGCGGCCCATCTTGTTGAGCAGGGCCTGCAGGAGGTCGAGGCGGTTGGCGCGCAGGTCGGCGTCTTCAGCCATGACCATGACGCCGTCGAAGAAGGCGTCCACAGTGGGGCGCACGCCGTCCATGAGGGCGAGCAGCTCGTCGAAGCGATCCTCGGCCCACAGGGCGTCGAACTTGGCGGCCATGTCGGCAAGGGCTGCGGCAAGGGCCTTTTCGGGCTCGTCGGCCAGCAGCTCAGTCTTGAAGGCGCCGGTAGCGCCGGCACCCTGCTTGCGCAGGATATTGGCCACGCGCTTGAAGGTCTGGGCGTTGTCGGCAAAGCCGGGCTTCGCGGCTTCGGCGGCAAGGGCGGCAAGGCGGCGGGAAGCGGCCCACACGTCGGAAGAGCCGGCGTTCATCACGGCTTCCACGAGCAGGGTGTCGAAGCCCTGGGTGAGGAAGAGGTTCTTCACGCGGCCGGCGAAGAATTCGTTGAGCTTGGCGAGGGCTTCAGGCTTCTCGAGCTTCCAGCGTATGTCTTCGGCATACAGGGCCTGGGCCTTGGCGAAGAGCTCTTCCACGGGCAGACGCCAGCCCTTCTCGATGAGGATGCGGGCGATGCCGAGGGCACAGCGGCGCAGGGCGAAGGGGTCGGCGGCGCCGGTGGGGATGTTGCCGAGGCCGAAGCAGCCCACGAGAGTGTCGGCCTTGTCGGCCATGGACAGGATGGCGCCGAGGTCCGTGGCGGGCACGGGGGTCTCAGGGCCGGCGGGCAGATACTGTTCGGCAAGAGCGTCGGCGGCCACGGGGTCGAGGCCCATCTTGTGGCCGTAGATGGTGCCCATGATGCCCTGCAGGGTGTCGAACTCGCCCACCATCTGGGAGACGAGGTCGGCCTTGGCGCAGCGGCCGGCCACAGCGGCGGACTCTGCGGCCACTTTGCCGCCGGCGATGCCGGGCTGGGCGGCGAGCCACTGGCAGAGGGCTTCGAGGCGGCGGCACTTGTCGCCCATGGAGCCGAGCGGGCCGAGGAAGATGACATGGTCCAGCTTTTCCTTCCACACGTCGAAGGAGGCCTTCATGTCAGTGTTCCAGTAGAAGCGGGCGTCTTCGAGGCGGGCGCGGAGCACGCGTTCCCAGCCCTTCTTCACGAGGGCGGGTTCGAGGGAAGACACGTTGGAGACAGTGAGGAAGTGAGGCAGGAGTTTGCCGTCTTCGCCTTCGAGGCCGAAGCTCTTCTGATGCGTCTCCATGCTGGTGAGGAGCACGATGGAGGGCAGTTCGAGGAAGCTGGGGTCGAAGTCGCCGAGCACGGGCACGGGATGTTCGGAAAGGCCCTGCACTTCGTCGAGCAGGCTTTCCTTCCACATGACGCGGCCGTTC
>JAFQPD010000033.1 GCA_017411945.1 Mailhella sp. | reverse complement strand
GCTTCAGATCCGTTCTGTGGAAATCGCTGAAAAATACAATGTTCCCGTCCGCGTGCGTTCTACTTTCTCCAACGACCCCGGCACGCTGGTCACCAAGGAGGACGATATGATGGAGTCCGTGCTCGTTTCGGGCATCGCTTTCGATAAGGATCAGGCCAGAATCACTCTCTACGACGTGCAGGACCGCCCCGGTACCGCCGCCAGCATCTTCAACCCCCTCGGCGAAGCCGGCATCGTGGTCGACATGATCATCCAGACCGCCAGCCGCAACGGCGTCACCGACATGGCCTTCACTGTGTCCCGCAAGGACGCGAAGCGCGCCATCGCCGTGCTTGAACAGGCCGGCCACGACGTGAACAAGATCGAAAGCGCCTCCAACATCGCCAAGGTCTCCGTGGTGGGCGTGGGCATGCGCAACCACAGCGGCGTTTCCGGCCGTGTGTTCGACTGCCTCTACAAGGCCGGCATCAACCTCATCATGATCAGCACTTCCGAAGTGAAGATCTCCTGCCTTGTGGACGAAGCCGACCTTGAAATGGCCGTCAACGTCATGCACAAGGAATTCGACCTGTAAGGATACCGCCCGGAGGCCAGCCTTCGGGCGTCTCTTTCATTCAGGGGAGCTTGCTCCCCTTTCTTTTTCCTGCTTCCAGTCGCACCGAGGCCAGCATGACGCTCAACCTGCCTGTACCGCTTATCACCATTGTCCTGCTCATCGGCTCCAACATCTTCATGACCTACGCATGGTACGGCCACCTGCGCCACCATTCCCTCACCTGGATAGGCGCCATACTCCTGAGCTGGGGCATAGCCTTCTTCGAATACTGCCTGCAGGTGCCGGCCAACCGCATCGGCTTCGGCTACTTCTCCGCCGCCGAGCTGAAGACCATACAGGAGGTCATCTCCCTCACTGTCTTCGGCATATTCTCCACCATGTACCTTGGCGAAAGCATCACATGGAACCACGCCATAGGCTTCGCCCTCATCATCGCCGGGGCGTTCTTCGTCTTCAAAGGGTAAAAACGCCCGTTCCCCGGCTTCTCATGCGCACCAATAGCCCGCCGAAAATGCTCGACGGGCTATTTTTCCATCTATTCCGGCAAGCTGCAAAAAACCATATGGGCATAGCGTGGAGCCCGCAGCCCCATGCCGGCACTAAGCAGCCGCCAACCCACTGAATTTGATCATAAAACAGTTCAGGCTGGGCCTATGCTCTCCGGCAGGGCATATCACATTGCTTCATCCTGGAGGATAGCTTGCCGATACTTCGCTGATGGTTAATAAAATTCCACAGCACGAGACTTGAACTTTATGTAGATTACGGCTAAACTCTGTTAGCTTTCCTCCGGCGCATTGCGTGCCGGAGTGCCGCCATGGCGAAGCGGCCCTGCAGAACGGCGATTCCTCGTGCAAAAGGAAGTTCTGTCAGGGGCGCGGGCGGCGGAAAGCTGTTAGTGCGGAAATAACGGCAGGCGGCATCAATGCCCTCTGCCAGGATGCTAATTGGCGTACAACGCGACAGGAGACAACCATGAGCATCTTTTTCTACTGTCTGGCCTATGCGGCCGTCATCGCTTTCGTAGCCATCGCTGCCATGCGTATCATGGGCTACCTGAAAAAACCTCAGCATCTGCGCTGGGAACTTTACCCCGTTGCGCACGAGAGCGCCGAGCGCGTCGAATACGGCGGCTCCTACCTCGAAAAGGTGGACTGGTGGAAGGACAAGTACCACAGCTCCATCGTCGGCGCTCTGAAGGGCTTCCTCGAAGAAGCCCTGTTCCTCAAGGCCACCTGGGAACATAACCGCCCTCTCTGGTGGCGCACCTACCCCTTCCATGTAGGTCTGTACCTGCTGCTCGGCGGCATGGGCATGACCGTGCTTGCCGCCTTCGGCAAGATGGCCGGCTTTGAAGGCTTCGTCATCTTCTGCACCTGCGTCACCGTGTTCTGCAACGTCGTCGGCTTCGGCGGCGTGCTCTTCGGTGCCGTCGGCCTCATCCAGCGCCGCCTCTGCGACGCCGGCCTGCGCAAGTACACCTCCAACGAGCACTTCTTCAACCTCGGCCTGTTCGGCGTGTACGCCCTGCTTGGCCTCGTGCTGTGCCTCGGCTACAGCGCCTGGGACTTCGCCCTCATGGGCAACGCCTTCATCTACGGCATGCTGACCTTCACTGCCATGGATGTCGCCCCCCTCTACGCCCTGTACCTGCTCATCGGCTTCTTCATGTTCTTCTGGGTGCCCTACAGCTTCCTCGGCCACCTGTTCATGAAGTACTTCACTTGGCATGACATCCGCTGGGGCGACGAACCCTTCATCAGCAGCAACAAGCTCCAGAACCAGCTCGCCAACAACCTGAACCTGCCCGTCAGCTGGCGCGCCTCCCACATCAAGGGCGACGGCGTCAAGACTTGGGCCCAGATCGCCACTGAAAAGCAGGACTAAGGAGCTCCACAATGAAATCTTCTCAGGAACTTACTTTTAAGCACGTTTCGTCTGAAGACGGTCAGCTCTGCACCCTTGATGTCAACAAGCTCCGTCCCATGCCCGTCGAGTACGAAACCTACGAATGGAAGCCCATCAGCGACGCCCAGAAGGACCAGTACTGCTGCCTCCTCGACGACATCAACGTCCTTCTCATCCCCACCCCCAAGACCATTGCGGAAGAAGAGGAAATGGTGAACCGCTTCCTCGAAGGCGTGCGCAAGCTCTTCACCCCCGAAAACAACTGGACCTGCCTGGCCATGCTGGACACCACCATGGACTACTGCGCCCAGTGCAACTCCTGCTCCAATGCCTGCCACCTCTACGAGATGTCCGGCGAGCATGAAATGTATCGCCCCAACTTCCGCTCCGAGCTGTTCCGTCGCATCTACAAGCAGTATGTGAAGAAGGAACCCCTCGCCAAGTGGCGTTACGGCGACATCGACCTCAACTGGAAGACCGTGGTGCGTCTGGCCGAAATGGCCTACCGCTGCAACCTCTGCCGCCGCTGCGCCCAGGTCTGCCCCATCGGCATCGACAACGGCCTCATCGCCCGTGAACTTCGCAAGCTCTTCTCCCAGGAATTCGGCTGGAGCCCCCGCGAACTGCACGAAAAGGGCACCCAGCTCCAGCTTCAGGTAGGCTCTTCCACCGGCATGAACAGCAGCGTCGTGCAGGAAACCGTGGAATTCATCGATGAAGACTATGTGGAAAGCACCGGCTACGAGTTCAAGACCCCCTGGGACGTGCCGAACGCCGACATCCTGCTCATCCACAACGCCGGTGAAATGCTCGCCTGGCCCGACAACATCGCCGCCTTCTCCCTCATCTTCGAAGCCGCCGGCCTGTCCTGGACCCTCAGCTCCGAAATCGCCGGCTACGACTCCGTGAACTACGGCGTGTTCTACGACGACGTGCAGGCCGCCCGCGTGGCCATCAAGCACGCCCAGGCCGCCAAGAAGCTCGGCGTCAAGAAGATCGTCATCGGCGAATGCGGCCATGCCCACAAGGCCCTCACCGTTATCGCCGACCGCATCCTTCCCAAAGACCTGAACATCCCTCGCGAATCCTGCTTCCCGCTCCTGCGCGACATCGTGCTCGGCGGCCGCCTGAAGCTCGACCCCAGCCGCAACAACTTCCCCGTGACCCTGCACGACCCCTGCAACCTCGTGCGCCTCATGGGCGTTGTGAAGCCCCAGCGCGACGTTCTGCACGCCATTGCCCCCATGTTCCGTGAAATGACTCCTCACGGCGTTGAAAACTACTGCTGCGGCGGCGGCTCCGGCTTCGCCATCATGACCCGCAACAACATCAACGAATGGCGCATGAACATCACCGGCCGTAAAAAGATGGAACAGATCGCCAACGCCTTCAGCGACTGCCTCGATCCTTCCATCAAGAAGTACGTCTGCGCTCCCTGCTCCAACTGTAAGGGCCAGATCCGTGAACTCCTGCAGGAAAACAACCTGCTCGAAAAGAACGGCATGCAGTACGGCGGCCTCGTGGAGCTCATCGTCAACGCCATGACCGAAGTCGAACCCGGCTTCATCAAGTGGGAAGAAGAATAATCTCCTGATCCTCCGCCAGCCAGCGAGCGGGAGACCTAGAGGATTTCTCCCCTTCCGCCTACGTCTTCCGCTCTTGGCTGATCTGTTGCGAACGCCCCGGTCACTCCGGGGCGTTCCAGTTTCTGAAGCCAGAACTATGGCAGTCTGGCACCTCAAGAATCCTTTTTATCGGGGAAGGCGCCCGTTCGCCGGGCGGAGGCATTCCCCCTGCCTTTTCCTGCAGTGAGAAATGAGGTATCACTGAACCATGCTCTGCCATGTCGCCATATGCACGCCGCCATTCACGACGCTGACCTACGCAACGCCCGAAGGCTTTCCCGGTTTCGACTGGAAGCCCGGCCTGCGCGTGGCCGTTCCGCTTGGCAACGGCGCCATCCGCGTGGGCGTGGTGACAGCCGTCTTCCCCGATGATGACGAACGCGCACTTGCCGGAGCTGCCTCCGGCCAGCACAGTGCAGGCAGGGCAGATGATATCAAGATCCGCCCTCTGACGTGGCCGCTCGAGCTCACGCCGCTCCTGCCGCGCGACTATATGGACACGGTGGAACAGCTTGCCGCCCGCCAGTACTCCTCCCCTGGCAGGATCCTCGGCAACCTCCTGCCACAGGGGCTGCGCATCACGGCCCGCATCCGCGTGCGCCAGTATCTGCCCGACCTCGGCGGCAAAGGCCGAAAGCCCCGCCTCTTCGCCCTGCGCGACATCCCCTCCATGCCGGAGGCCGAACGCCTCGTTCTGGCCCGCGACTACATGGAAGGCCGGGCCGAACTTCTCATGCTTGCCGAAGACGCCGCCGACGGCGAACTCTGCGTGCTCACCTGCGAACCGCCGTGGCCTGTGCGCCCCAATGCCGTGAAGCAGCGCGAACTCCTCGACTGGCTGCTCCAGCATGGTGCCGTGCCGCGACGCCGCCTGCGCGATGCCCTGCCCGACTCTTCCGCCACGCTCACCGCACTGGTCAAGGCCAAACTCATCGAACTGCGCCCCGCCAATGCGGAAGGCGACGAAGTCGAACCCGGAGAAGATCTCCTGCCGCCGCCTGACGCACCTTTCCTCCTTTCCGCCGACCAGAGTTCCGCGCTCGACGGTTTCCGCGCCGCCATGGACAGCCTTGCCGCCGGCGAATCCGTCCCCTTCGCTCATCTGCTTTTCGGCATCACCGGTTCGGGCAAGACCGCCGTTTACCTTGAACTTGCCTATGCCTGCTTCCAGAGAGGCCGCTCCGCGCTCATCCTTGCGCCGGAAGTAGCCATCGCCCTCAAGCTCCGGCGCGATGCGGAACAGCGTTTCCCCGGCATACCCATCTTCTTCTACCACGGCTACCAGAGCCAGCCGCAGAGGGAGCGCACTTTCCGCCGCCTTGCCGAACGCCGTGAACCCTGCCTCATCATCGGCACACGCTCTGCACTCTTCCTTCCCATGCCGCCCCTCGGCGCCATAGTCCTTGACGAAGAGCACGACGGCTCCTTCAAGCAGGAAGACCATATCCCCTATCAAGCCAAGGAGGTGGCTTGGGAACGCGCCCGCCGCCACCGCTCTTTGCTGGTACTGGGTTCGGCCACGCCGGACATTAAGACGTTCCATGCGGCCCAGCAGGGTGCCTTCCCGATGGCCCGGCTCACGAACCGCGTAGGCGGCGGCTCTCTGCCGGAAATAGAGCTGGTGGACATCAAGGACCAGCCTGCCTCCCGCCTGCTCTCCCCCCGCGCCGTGGAGGCCCTGCGCGAGACCGTGCGGCGCGGCGAGCAGGCCGTGGTCATGCTCAACCGCCGCGGCTACGCCCCGCTCATGTACTGCCTCGACTGCGGAACTGTGGCTCGCTGCCCCAACTGCGACATCGCCCTCACCTACCACAAACGCCGCGAGCAGATGGTATGCCACTACTGCGGGCACACGCGCCCCTACCCTTCCCCCTGCGCCAAATGCGGCAGCCTGAACTTCCTGCCCATGGGCGAAGGCACGGAAAAGCTTGAGGAATCGCTGGCAGGTGAGGAGCTTGCCGGCATCCTGCCTCCCGGTGGGCGCATACTTAGGCTCGATCGCGACAGCACCAGCCGTCCCGGCCGCATGGAGGAGATTCTCGCCTCCTTCTCTCGTCAGGAAGCGCAGGTGCTCGTAGGCACGCAGATGCTCTCCAAGGGGCATCACTTCCCCAACGTCACGCTGGCCCTTATCGCCGACGGCGACATGGGCCTGAACATGCCGGACTATCGCTCCGCCGAGCGCACCTTCCAGCTTCTCGTGCAGTCCGCCGGCCGTGCGGGGCGCGGAGAAAAGCCGGGCCGCGTGCTCATCCAGACCCGCGACATCAGCCATTACTGCTGGGATTTCGTAAAAACGGGCGACTACGAAGGCTTCTACGAGTACGAACTAGCCCTGCGCCAGCAGAGGCGGTACCCCCCCTTCGTGAAGCTGGCCCTCATACGGCTTTCCTTCCCGTGGGACTGGAACGAAGGCCAGAGCCGCGTAAACCAGTTCTCCGCAGCCCTGCGCCAGCACGGCCGCGCCCTCGGCCTCACCATACTGGGCCCGGCTCCGGCCCCGCTGGCCCGCATACAGGGCCGCTCACGCTTCCAGTGCCTCGTAAAAGCCGCAGACTGGCAGAGCATACGCAAAGCCTACGCCGCCGCCCTGCGCGAACTCGGCCCCCTGCCCCGCGACTTGCGCATCACGCTGGATCTCGACCCGGTGAATATGCTGTAGGGGGGGGGAAAGATTTTGCAGGGGGAGGGAAGGAAACTTTCTGAAGAAATATTTGTAAATTTATAATATTATGAAATATAATGATTAATTTACAAATATTAAACGGAATACCCGCAAAAATACTCACAAATTAAAAAGATGTGAGTGGATTTCTTCGGATGAATGTGGGTATTCTTCTCTTGGTCGCGCTCATCCCCACCTGAGGAGCTATCCCCCCTTTACTTTTAACGCCATCAGGCCGCCTTCAGGCGGCCTGATGTATTTAAGGTAAATTCCCACCTAAGTTTATCAAACATCTACCCAAGAAGCCATTGTCTATAGACGATTCATTCCTCAATAACACTCTGCGAAACTAATGGATTCCCTGAGCTCTGGGACAACCCGTCACCAAGGAGAATCCGATAAAATTATTTGACCTTTATGATCTTCATAACAATACCAGCACTTGTACTAGTTCACACTTGATCTGACAGTCATCCGTTTTGAGGAGAGCCATTGTACGAGTAATTAAGCTGTCCGACTTTTTCGTTCCAGAGCCTGGACTTGCGCTTCCGTGAGGATGAGTCCCTCTTCGGCGGACTTCCGTTCGAGAGCGGCCAGCCTCTGTTTCATTGATGCCAATCCGTTCCTCAGCCAGATGGAACGGACGCCTAACGGCGAAACGAAGACTCCTTTCTTTCGCAACTCATTACTTGCCCTAAGCTGTCCGTGTGCCGGAAATGCCAGAGCAAACTCACAAACTGCCTGCTCGGTCATCTCGTCCACCCTATTTTTCAAGTTCGGTTTTTTTCTGCTGACCTCAAACAAGGCCTCGATACCGCCGGCATCGCGTGCGGCTTGATACCGGTAGAACGTATCCCGGGAAAAGCCCATGATCCTGCACGCACGGGAAATGTTTCCGAGTTCTGCTGCGAGATTGAGAAAGCCGGTCTTGTGTTTGATGACGTTTTGATTGAAACTGTTCATAGGGAACTCCGTGGGCACAGGGCCCGTTTGATGGTTGCTTGCTATTTCCATCAAAACGGAGTTCCCTCTCTTTTTTCAAGAGCGAGTGTCAGATCAAGTCGAGACTAGGGCATTTTGAAGAAAGGACGGCAATGTTACGTTTTCCTCCTCTCTTTTACGGGCGTTCATCAGTCATTGTTCACGACGTATTGTTTTTCTTTTTTGAGAGTTAGTATTGGCTATATGTATATAACTAATTGATTATAAATAGATATTTTGAAATTTAAAATTTCAGGCGACTTCCAGGGGCAGAGAAAATACGCTGCCAGGCAGCGTTTAGAAATTGTGAAAGTTTTAACTATTGACACATTATCTTAACATTTGTAACATTCGCTTAACAAATGACATGTTCGCGTAACAAAGAGTGAGGCTCAGTTCCGCAAAATGCCTCTCCTCAGGCCCTTTGCCGCGTTTGTCTACGGACTTCGCGGCAAAGGTGTAAGGAAGGCTTTTCTCTTTCATACCTTGGCGAGGTAAGACTCCTATGTCGATGCAGATGTATTTCGATAAGCAGGACAGAGAGATACTGAATATTGTCAATCGTATACTTGAATGCCCCAACAGAGAGCAAAGCCGTGTGTTCGATGCAAACCTTCACCCTCACGGCATCAAGGGGCTGGCGCTTTCTCCTGTGCACAGGGTAGCCTACGCCGTCATCAACCTTCTCACCAATCTCGAAGTGGGACAGGCGGACGACAGACTCATGGCTCTTCAGGCTTTGTATAATGAAGTGATGAGCAGCGCCCATTCCACGCTTCGGCGCAACACGGCACGCGTACTGCTGCAGATCATGAAGGATCTTGTTCGCGCCGACTCGTCGCTTACTCGGCTCAAGCTTGCGCATGACTTCCGCAAGGCCGCTTCAGGCACTCCGCGCGTCGTTCGAAAAATGCTGGCTCGCTATCACCTGCCGGAAATGCCGGAAGAATGGAACCAGCTCTCTTTCGATGACCATGTCTACGATGCTCATTCCCGCGGTCGCAAGACTCCAACGCACCTTATCATGGACGCATGGATCAAGGGGATACGCCACCTGACGGTAATGTATTCCAACTATATCGACTACGATGCGGCCAAGGAACTTCTCGAAGCCGGCGCCATTATGGGCATTCAGGTTCGTGTGGGGCTCGAAGTGAGCTGTCCGTTCCGGGGCAGATGGGTCAGCATGGTGTGGGTACCGCGCGGCTTCGGTGCCGTGTCGGATTTCCTCGAATTTCTTAAGACAGAAGAAATGCAGGCTATTATCGAGGAAGGCCGTGCGGCTGTGGTCTGGCGTAAGGAAAGAACGCTGGAAGCCATGGAGACGTGGAACGAAGGCCGTCGCCTGACGCTGGAAAAAGCCTGGGGCGTAGACATTCCCAGGCTGGAAGAAGCTTGTTTCATAAATAAAGTAGGCCTTGGACAGCCATCCTTCGTTCACCTTGCCGAATGCATCCACAGCCACATACTTCCCTTCGTCCGGCAGAGAGCCGAAAAAATCAAAGAACGCATTGCTTCTGGAAATGAGGAGACCGGAGCGGCAGAGCGTGAACTTGCGGAACTCGATGCCCTGACAAACGCCGTCATTGCCAGAGACTGGCTGGAAGGGGCTGATCTTCCTGCCGTCGGTTCCGGAGCAGAGGATCTGCCGGCCATGTTTACCAGATCCCCTTCGCAGATGGCAGAACGGCTCACGTCCATGCATACCGGCTACCGCCTTATCCTGAACCTTGCCGGACTCAACGTGCCGGATGTGCTGGAACTGCTTTACGACTGCGACTGCCGCTTCACCCACCTTGAACTTTTCAATCTCAAGGACTGGTATGAGGGACT
>JAFQPD010000032.1 GCA_017411945.1 Mailhella sp. | reverse complement strand
GTGAAGCGCAGGCCGACCTTGATGCCTTCTTCGCGGCAGTATTCGAGGCCTTCGAGGGCGCGGCGGAACGAGCCCTTCACGCCGCGGAAGTGGTCGTGCACTTCTTCGCCGCCGTCGAGGGAGACGCCCACATAGGAGAGGCCCACGTCCTTGAGCACCTTGGCCATATTGCGGTCGATGAGGGTGCCGTTGGTGGAGATGACGGCGCGCATGCCCTTGGAGGTGGCGTAGCTGGCGAGTTCAGGAAGGTCCTTGCGGATGGTGGGCTCGCCGCCGGAGAAGAGGATGACGGGGGCGCCGTAGGCGGCGAGGTCGTCGATGAGCACCTTGGCCTTTTCGGTATTGATGGGATCCTCGCCCTTGTCGGTCACGGCCTGGGCGTAGCAGTGGGCGCATTTCAGGTTGCAGCGCTGGGTCATGTTCCAGACCACAACCGGCTTCTTGTCGGCGGAGAACTGGAGCAGATGGGAAGGCAGCTTGCCGGAGTGGCGGCCGTAACGCAGGGCGTCAGAGGGTTCCACCTGGCCGCAGTAGAGCTTGGAAATACCGATCATAAAGTCCTCATGATTGCGGATGTAAAGCATTCCCAGCAAAAATAAAGGGTTACTTCTTCTGGGACATGGTGTTCGGGGCTGGCTAGGCAGAGGGAAGGCCGCATGGGGCGACTTTGTTCCTGCCTTGGGCAATTATTACTTGCGGGCATCATATAGAGAGATGCCCGGAGAATCAAGTGATGCAGAGCAAATTTTTAGGAATAATTCCTGAAAAGTGAAAAAGTTCTCAGGCAAGTATGCCGCCGGCCAGAACGAAGCCTTCGGCATCGTACACGGCGGCGGTCTGCCCGGGGGCAGGAGGCTGCTGGGGGGAGCGGAAGCGGATGTCCATGCGGAGGCCTTCGGCATCTTCATGGATGGCTGCGCTGGCAGGCGCGGGGGCTTGATGGTAGCGCACGCGCACGAAAAGTTCGGAAGGCCAGAGTTCGGGCGGGACCATGAGGTTCAGCTCGCGGGCCGTGCAGGACTCCACGGAAAGGAGATGCTTCGGCCCGACGACGAGCGTGTTCGAAGCCAGTTCGCGGCGCAGGACGTATATGGGCTCGCTCCACGGGATGCGCAGGCCGCGCCGCTGGCCTTCGGTGTACTGCCACAGGCCGCGATGTTCGGCGATAAGGCGGCCGGGCACGGAACAGGGCGGCAGGGCGGGGGCCTCTTCCTTTCCGCCTTTCCTCCCTCGGCGTTCCTTCTTCGGCTTTTCCGGGAGCGGCTCGGCGCCGGCGAGGATGACAGGGCCGGGGCCGGGCAGGGGCAGGCCTTCGGCACGCTTCTGTTCCAGCCACGCGCAGTGGTCGTCGTTCGGGATGAAGCATATCTCCTGGCTTTCCGCAGGGATGGGAGCTTCGAAGCCGTGGCTGCGCAGCCATGCCCGTATGGCGTCCTTCTTCCATTCGGCAAGGGGGAATAAACAGCGGCGCAGGCGTTCCAGCGGCACGAGGGCGAGGAAATAGCTCTGATCCTTGCCGCCGTCCGCTCCAGCCTTGAGGGAAGGTCCGTAGACGGGATGCTCGGCAAGGGCGGCATAATGCCCTGTGGCGAAGGCGTCGCCGTGCTCCATGGCTATGTCCAGCAGGCGTCCGAACTTCATGGCTCGGTTGCAGAGCGCGCAGGGGTTGGGTGTGCGGGCCTGTGCGTGGGCGAGGGCGAAGGGCTCCATCACGGAGGAGCGGAAATCGGCGGAGAGGTCGGCCACGACGAAAGGTACGCCGAGCGAGGCGCAGAGCGTTTCCATGGCGGGCACAGGGTCTCCGCTTTCGGGGGCAGGCAGGAAGCGGGCGTGGAGGGCGGTGACGCGGTGGCCGGCCTCGCGCAGGGAGAGCAGGGCGAAGAGGCTGTCGGTCCCGCCGCTGATGGCGACAGTGATATCCATGTGACAATACTGCCACTATGCTCGGACGAGGGCAAGCCCCGGTTGCCAATCGCGGCGCAGGGCCTTATACTGTTCCGTACCTTTAAATATGAGGTGTGCTATGAAACGACTGTTCCTCAGTGCGGCTCTTGCCGCCGCCATGATGATCTCCGGCTGTGCCGGCATGCAGATCCACCGCGGCCTCGACGCTTCCGGCGCCTTCGTCTCTTCTGCCTCCCCCGCAGTGACCGTCCAGGCTTCCGAAGGCTTCACGTCCGTGGCCTCGGGCCGTACGCTGTGCGCCGTCCCCGGCGAAGGCGGGATGATGTCGGCCGATACCGCCGAGGTGTGGTATTCCCTCCATAAGGGCGACAATGCCCAGCTTGCCGTCATGCTTGCCGAATGCACTGCCCCCAACGTGTGGAACATCAGCGCCACGGGCGTGGAGTATCAGGTCAAGCCCCTGCTCTACAAGTTCTACGGCCAGATGCCCAGCGATGCCACAGTCCTCGTCTATGCCCGCAAGGTAGAGAAGGATCCGTGGATGCCCATATTCGCCCAGGCCGGCTCTGCCTGGGAAGGTGAGACCCTTCTTGCCCGCTACGAGTGGACGGACAGCTCCTCCACCGAAAAGCTCGTGGCTGAATACCGTGAGCCCGCTCCCGCTCATGAGGCCGGCTTCGTCTATTCCGCCAGCGACCTGAACGGCTTCATCGCCCGTTCGCAGAAGGCCTTCAGGCTGGCCGGAGTTCAGGATGGCGTGCAGGTGGCCCCTGCGCCGCAGACCAATATCCCCAACTTCCTCCTCGCTCCCGTCGTCGGTTCCGTCGTTCTGCCGGAGCCGCCGGATTTCGATGCCGACTAAAATCGCTTGACAGCCGAAGGCTTCTCGGCTAGTTACAGCAGTTCACCTTGTTCGCCGTATGGTTTTTCCGGCAGGAAGCCGGAAGCGGCGGACCTTTGACCGTAAGGAGATCTTACAATGCGCAAAATGGAAACCCTGCTGCTCCTTTCTCCGGAGCTGACTGTGGAAGAGCGCGAAACCATCCTGAGCAACCTGGATGCCGTCATTGCCCGCGAAGGCGGCAAGATGCTCCTCGTTGACCAGTGGGGTATGCGCGACCTGGCCTATCCTGTTCGTAAGCAGATGCGCGGCTTCTATGTCCGCCTCGAATACGCTGCTCCTTCTCAGCTCGTCGCTGAACTGGAACGCATCATCCGTATCACCGACGGCATCTTCAAGTTCATGACTGTGAAGCTCGCTGACGCCGTTGAAACTGCCGAGGAGGTCGCGTAATGGCTTTCCGTAAGAAGTTTGCCCCTCGCCGCAAGTTCTGCCGCTTCTGCGCCGACGCTGAACTGGCCCTCGATTACAAGCGTCCCGACATCCTCCGCGATTTCATCACCGAACGCGGCAAGATCGTTGCCCGCCGCATCACCGGCACCTGCGCCAAGCACCAGCGCGCTCTCACCACTGAGATCAAGCGTGCCCGCCAGATGGCCCTGCTGTTCTACACTTCCGCGCATTCCAGCGACGTGAAGAAGAAGACCAACATCTAAGGCCCAGGAGAGCAAAATGAAAGTTATCCTTCGTGCCGACGTTGAAAAGCTCGGTCACCTCGGTGACATCGTCAATGTGAAGCCCGGCTACGGCCGCAACTACCTGCT
>JAFQPD010000031.1 GCA_017411945.1 Mailhella sp. | reverse complement strand
CATGAAGATCTGAAAGGCGAGAGTCCCCCTGTCCCCCTTACGGGCTGACCTTATGGGCAGAAGCCACGATAAGGGTTTTTCCTTGCAGGATGACACCTGTCTGACGACAGGCGTAGCATCCTGCCAAAGGTTTCGCCTCTGGACTCCGAGCGTTCGGCGCTTCGCTTCTCACACTCCCAAAAAGGCAGACTGCACAGAGGATTATGGAGAGACTCTCTGCGCCGAGCTTTGGTGTCCTCCTGGATTCCTTTTGAGCCATATCCCATCGACAAGCATATAAGGGTATACTGCCTCCAGAGGGCTGCTTCGCCAAGCCTCAATGTTTTATAGATTTTCTGATTCAGTTCACTGATCGTACTGGAACTGACCCGACTTCCCCAGAGTTCCTCAGTGATATCCTCCACACGACGAACAGAGACTCCAGCCAAATACATTTCGACAAGCGCTTCCTCGACAGAACTCTCTCGTCTCCTGTATCGCTCGATGATAGTGGTCTCAAACGGGAGATTTCGGAGTTTGGGGACTTTCAGCGTAACTTCACCGGATGTCGTCTGTAAGCTCCTTGTGCAATGACCAGCCAGAGCGCTGGCACGATCAGCATTCCTCTCATAGCGCCTCGCCTCGTTGCAGATCTTTTCTGAAACAGACGTAAAACAAAAGGCATATCCTCCATCCGAGGGTATGCCTTTTGTCGGAAATGGACATTTATGGATAAATCTATGGATATCGAGTGGGGAAACAGAGTGGGCAAAACCACACCATATACGAAAAAAAGGACTTTCGATTTCTCGTAAGTCTTTGAAATTTCTTAGCCCCAAGGGGGTATTTTTATGGTGTGTAACTGAATGAAATTGTTGATGATTCGCGATTTCTGACGGTAAAAATGCCTACAAATTTACCCACTTTCCAAAAATATTTTGATGGACGTTAAAACGGCCTGCTGGATGAAGGGGCTGGCAGGCTGTTTTTGTGAGCCGTGCTTAGATGCAAGGTAAGGGTACGGCATCGACCTTTGCTTAGAAAAGGGGAAGACCACGTCCTCCCCTTCTCTAGTTCAGCTGTTCCGTGTTGTGCTCTCAGCGGAAGATTTTTTCTTTACTTGCCGAAAGTACACTTGGGGAAGGTGCATATCTTGCAGGACAGGCAGTAGCCGCCTTCGCCCATACGAGCCACTTCGGCGCGGGTGATGCTGCGTCCGGCCAGCAGGCGGGGCAGGATGAGATCGAAGATAGTGTTCTTGAAAAACAGAGCGCAGGCAGGCACACCCATGACCTGAATATTCTGTTCTTCATATTCGATGCGACCAGTCATAGCCATGGCTCCGGGCAGGACGGGCATGCCGTAGACCATGTCCTTGAGTCCTGCTTCGAGGAGTGCCGGGCGGGTGACATCGCCGGGATCCACGGACATGCCGCCAGTAGTGACGATAAGATCCACGCCCTTCTGCTTCATTTCGTTCACGGCTTCAACGATAAGGGACTTATTGTCCGGTACGATGCGGGTGTGCACGATATCGCAGCCGTACTGTCTGGCCTTATTGGCCATCACCGGGATGAACTTGTCCTCAATAATACCGTTGAAGACTTCCGTACCCGTGACAAGTACCCCCATTTGCGCGCGGCGCAGCGGTGTGACTGTGAAAAGAGGCGTGTCTCCCAGCACCGCAAGGGCCTTGCGCAGATTCGCACGGTCGAGGAAGAGCGGAATGGCGCGGGTTCCAGCGAATTTCTTCCCTTCCATGACTAGCGTGGCGTCCTGCCGGCTTCCGCACATCACGTCGGGCACAAGGTTGAAGCTCTCCAGTTTTTTCACATCCACAGTGAGCAGACCGGTACACTCGGCCACGAAGTCTATCTTGCCTTCGCGCGGCGGCAGAGAATAGGTCACGCCCGGGCCAGCCATACGGGAGGCAAAGATCTCTGCGGCTTTGTTTTCGTGAACAGGGGCTTCGGGGCTGTCCACCTCGTCAGCCAGAACGGCCACTTCAAAGCGGCCTATCTGCTGAAGACGGCAGAGGTCGCCCGGAGACACCACCTGCCCAGCCTTGAAGGCCGTTCCTTTGAATTCCCCGGGGACGATGCGCGTCATGTCGTGGGCCAGCGTCCTTCCCACAGCGTCTTCGGCTTTGAGAACGTGCACAGCGGGCACAGCAGCCTGCAAAGCCTTATGCGAGAGGAAATAATCCTCGCCCTGACAGCCACGACATACCGACCCATTCTTGATGGGGTACACCTCGCCGCAAACCGGACAAATGGCCATGGCGCCACCAGAACTGCGTTCCAGCAATTCTTTGTGCACAGCTATGGGTTCGATGCGACAGACACTTTCCCCGGCGGCCTCGATTTCTGCAAGAAGAGCCTTTTCGTCCTGCTCCTTCTTGCTCTTTTCCCGCATGAGCCAGCCACGCAGTTCAGGCCACGCCGCGAGCTTTTCCATATCGAGGCTCACGCGCACCCCAATGCCGCTGCGCTTATCGTAAAGAGTGACCGCATAACGGCCAAGGTCGCGCACGCGCACCCAGCCGTTTCCCATACTGCAGGGAGTGAGGAGCTGAACAGCATCAGGCAGACACTTGCGCGTTTCGCACACAGCTTCGAAGAGCGTTCCTTCCGGGAGTTCACGTTTGGCTCTGGCAACCATGAAGCCGCCGAGCAGCACGCCCGGAGCCGCATAGCTGTGAAATTTTTCGGCCATCTTTTTGAATTCTGCGAAGCTGTATTTGTCGATATTCATGGGAATCCTTGAAGAAAAAGTGAATCAGTCTATGCCGCAGAAGCCGAAGCGGGCCAGAACGGCCTGCCCCTGCTTGGAAAGCACGTAGGTAAGGAAGCGGCCAGCCTCATCGGGATTGGCGGCAGAAGCGGTTACCGCGATGGGATAGGAAACAGGGCTGTGTCCTTCAAGCACAGCCTCCACGCGCACGCGGTCAGCCATAGCAAGGGCATCGGTGCCGTAGACGATGCCGGCATCGGCCTCGCCGCGTTGAACATAGGCCAGCACCTGCCGCACATTGCTGCCGTAGACGAACTTGGGTTCCAGTGTATCCCAGAGCCCGGCATGGCTCAGGGCTTCCTTGGCGTAGCGTCCGGCGGGAACACTGGCAGGCGTGCCTACAGCGATACGAGTCACGCCAGCCTCAGCAAGATCGGCAAGAACGAGAGGGCGGCTCTGGGCAGGAGAAATAAGCACCAGCGTATTCTTCGCCATGTTGCGGCGGCTTTCGGGGCGAATGAGCTTGGCACCGGCGGCTCTGTCCATGGTAGCCTGATCAGCAGAGGCGAACACGTCGACGGGCGCGCCACTCTGCATCTGTCGAAGCAGATTGTTGGACGATGCAAAGTTAAGCTGGATCTCTATGCCGCTGGCAGATGTAAACTCTTTGGCCAGAACAGTAAAAGCTTCGGTAAGGCTGGATGCTGCCGACACGGTAAGAGCTTCGGCCTGTGCATGGGGAGGGGCTGTCCACAGCAGGGAAGCGAGGAAGAACGCACTGGCACACTTTGGGAAAAAATTCATAACTTCCTCATGTTCTATGATATTTTTGAAATGATATATGCCCTGTTTTTCACTATGGGTAAAGCCTTTTTTCTCTGGAAAGGAGAAATTTTTTCCGGTAGGCTTCATAGAAATGGCGGAACGTCGGCTCCTGCACTGGGCTGACTTTCTTCTTAATGTCCCTTTGTCAGTTCCGGTACGACAATGCTGCAGGAAATCTCCCTTTTTCCCGTTCTTCTTTCTCTCAAGGTGGCCTCGTTTTCCACGCTGGCCGCTCTCGTACTGGGGGTGGGAGCGGCGCGCCTTCTGGCAAGGAAACGTTCCGCCGCCTCTTCCGTGCTGGACGTGCTCTGCACTTTGCCCATGGTGCTTCCGCCCACAGTGCTGGGCTATTACCTCATCCTGCTTTTCGGGCGTTCCGGCCTTCTTGGCCCTGCCATGCAGAGCATGGGACTCCAGCTCATGTTTTCGTGGCAGGGAGCAGTGACAGCAGCTACAGTGGTGATTTTCCCGCTCGTCTATCGTTCGGCACGGGCGGCCCTGGAGCAGGTGGATGTTTCGCTGGAGCAGGCGGCTCGTACACTGGGTGCCCCGGAGTGGAAGGTCTTTTTCTATGTGACCCTGCCGCTGGCCTCGCGGAGCATATTGTCGGGCGCTATGCTGGCCTTTGCACGCGGCATGGGTGAGTTCGGAGCCACGCTTATGATCGCGGGGAATATCCCCGGCAAGACGAAGACCCTCGCCCTGGCCATCTATGACGCATTTCAGGCCGGGAACGACGAGCTTGCATCAATGCTGGTGCTGGTGACTTCCGCCATCTGCGCCACCATACTCGTTGCGGCGGAGCGGCTCCTCGGCAGGAGGCATGCATGATAGCGATAGCCGCCCGTTCCACTCTGCGGCATGGACGCAGTTCCTTCACGCTCGATATAGACTTTGCGAGTGAGGCCTCACGCCTTGTGCTGTTCGGGGCTTCGGGGTCAGGCAAAACTCTTACGCTTCAGATGATCGCAGGTCTCGCAAGGCCGGATTCCGGGCGCATCGTGCTGGACGACAGCGTGCTTTTCGATTCCACCAGCGGCATCGATCTGCCCCCGCAGCAGCGAGGCGTGGGCTACCTTTTCCAGCAGTACGCACTTTTCCCGCATATGAGCCTGCGCGAGAACCTCGCCTTCGCACTGCGCAGCCGCTACGGCCTTGTGGCCTCGCTGAGTGATTTTTTTGCAGAAAAAACTCGCTGTTTCCCGGAAGTGAACGCGGTTATGGAACGCCTTGAGATAGCGTACCTTGCGGATCGCCTTCCGAACCAGCTTTCGGGCGGACAGAAGCAGCGCGCCGCTCTGGCCCGGGCTCTGCTTACCAAGCCGAGGGTACTCCTGCTCGATGAGCCCTTTGCCGCACTCGACCCACTTCTGCGCATACGGATGCGCCGGAGCATGGATGACTTCCTCAAGGAATGCGGCATTCCTCTCATTATGATAACGCATGATCCAGAAGATGTGGATATGTTCGCGGACGATCTTGCCCTGTATTCGCGCGGCCGCATCCTGCGCATGGAACGCGATTTCCACAACCGACGCCTCTTTGCGCAGGACACGCTTTCCTGCCTTGCCGATCTTGCAGAAGCGGAAGACGATCATGCGCGCCCACACGGCTTCGACGACGTGTAGATCCCTCTCTCCCTGTAAGGCGGCCCTGCCCACACGCCATGCTTTTCCTTTTGCTGACTACGCCTTCTTCCGAGTCTTGGCGGAGCATTCCGGCAGAATAGAGCGTATTATGTCGAGCGTGCCATCTTCCTGCCATTTCTTCCAGCGCCGCCACGCCGTAGCGTAACTGCCCATTTCGCGCGGCAGATCGCTCCAGCGGCATTGGCGTTCCAGAACAAAAAGCACGGCTTCCAGCACCTGCCTGTCGTCGGCGCGAGGCCGCCCCTTGCGTCTGGCTGGAGGAAGGAGCTCTTCTATCCTGCTCCACTGTTTGTCATTAATGAAGGGCATATTTTATCCTTATCCTATTAGGAGTATTCGCACATTTTTACAGGAAGCCCCATGTCGCCCACATCGGAGAGAGCAGGAGCGAGCACGTCAGAGGCTGTCGTTTCGGGGGAGGTTCCGCTTTCTCCGGCAAAACGCCGGGCCATGGCTATGGCACGTCCGCGCCGTGCGCGTATGGCTTCGCATGCCTCCGTACTGTCCGCATAGAGTTCGAGCTTCTGCTCGAAGCGCTGTTCCAGCGACACGGGGCGAGAACCGTACACGTATTTGTCTGCCAGAAAGATAAGTTCGCGTTCGGTAAGGGGCATATCCGGCGGCAGGTCTATGTCGCGGTGATCTTCCACTAGCCTTGCCATTCTTTCCAGCCCCCAGCCGCGAAGGAGGCGACCGGCGGCCTCTTCGTGCTTCGGCTGCCCCTTGCACATATCGTGCAGCAGGCCCCCGGAGCGGGCAAGTCGGCGGTCGAGTCCGGCGTTCTTCGCTTCGTTCAGCGCATCGGTGAAGGCGGAAGCGAGTGCGGCCACGGCACGGGCATGGGCCATGCCTTTGGGCGGAACATCAAGAAGTTCGAGCAGTGCCGCAGCTTCCTGAGGGGCAAGACAGTCCAACGTAGGGGCAAGGCCGCAAAGTGTGCGGTAGGCCTCAGCGTTGTCCATATCTTTCAAGATAAAGGAGTCCGCCGTCGCCACGGTCTGAGCCTTGCCACCGTATTCGCGGAGCAGACCGCGCAGTCCGTCCGCGCTGTCCTTCTCCAGAAGTATCTGCCTCAATTCGCCACGGATGAGCGGCGGATGCCCGGCTTTACCCTGAAAGCTGGGAATGAAGATTTTGGCATGGTTCTGCTTCGTGGCCTCCAGAACAAGGCGTATGGTCATGCGGCGTACCAGCGGCACGTCCACGGGGTGAACGAAAAAGGCGGTGCAGTCTTCGGGAAGCGCGCAAAGACCTGCCTTCACGCTGGAGAGCATACCCTGTTCCGGCTTGGGGTTCAGGGCGAAGCGCGCCTCGCAGGCCTGTGCTGCCGCTCTTGTTTCCTCGAAGCGGTGGCCGCCCACCACAAGAGGTTCCACGCCTTCGGAGCGGTAGAGCGCGCAGAGTCGTGCCAGAGCCGTGGCGGGCCCTCCGGGAAAGGGAAGTTCGAGCAGCGGCTTGAAATGCGGAGCCATGCGGCTCGAAAAACCTGCGGCCAGGATCAGAGCGAAGGCAGGCATATCCTTCCTCCTGGAGCTGCGCTGTCCTTACGCCATTTGGGCGAAGGCACACCGTGCCTGTAGGCGATGCATTCGGCAAGGATGCTCACGGCGATCTCTTCCGGGGTCTCGGCGCCGATATCAAGGCCGATGGGGCTGTGGATGCGGCCGAGGTCGGTCTGCGTGAAGCCCTGTTCCAGCAGGAGACGGTAGATCTGTTCACGCTTGCGCGTACTGCCTATCATGCCGATGTAGCCTGCCTGACTGCGCAGAGCCTGTTCGGCAGCGTCCTTATCGTAAAGGTGGCCGCGCGTAACGATGACCACATAGTCTGCCTCCGTGAGCGCGAAGCTCTCCAGACAGTGGGCGTAGTCCGGCGAAACGTGGGTCACGGCCTGCGGGAAGCGCTCGGCCGAGGCGAATTCGGGGCGGTCATCCACCACGTGCACCTCGAAGCCTGCCATGGCTGCCATGGCCGCAGTGGGCCGCGATACGTGGCCGCCGCCAAGGATGATCATGCGGTCGGGCCTGCGGCATGGGTCACAGAAATACGGAGCGCCTCCAGCCGTGACAATGGCCGATTCCATCAGCGGGGCGGAGCGCAGAACATCTTCCACCTCGGGGGACAGGGAAGCCCCGGCGCTCGAACCGTCGGCATAGAGCACGCTCCACGCAGTCTCCTTCGGGGGGAAGGGGCGGACTATGCGGCCCCCTCTGCCCCGGGCGGCTTCAAGGGCCAGCTCTGCCGAGGCGTGCTCTGGCGCAAGAGAGAAGCGCGGCAGTATGCTGTTGGAGCGGTTGGGAACAAAGGGTTCGACGAGTACACGCACACGCCCACCGCAGATCATTTCGGAAGTGGCGGCAAGGGTACCGTCCATCTCGAAGTCGAGGAAGCGGGGAAGCAGCGTTTCGCAGGCTTCGGCGCAGGCTTCGATGACTCTGGCTTCAGCCAGTCCGCCGCCCGTAGTTCCACATATGAGGCCATCCGGCCCGGCGAGAAGGCGCGAACCTGCTCCGCGCGGCGCAGAACCCTGCTGATGGACAATGGTAGCAAGGGCAGCACAGCGGCCGGAATCGAGTTCAGCGCAGAGACGCTGGAGCAGTTCGAGCATGGAAGCCTCCTTTTCGTATATGTCGGAGAACGGGCACGCCGCCTTCGTACTGCCAGCGCCCGGAAAGCGGGGCAAGGCGGCGCAGAGGGCTGCCGCAGGGACAGGGGCCGGACAGCCATGATGCGGCGTCGCCGGTGCGGTAGCGTATGAGGGGCATGGCCTCGCGGTTCAGCGTGGTGAGCACCAGTTCGCCGACCTGCCCTTCCGCAACGGGGGACAGTGTACGAGGGTCGAGTATTTCAAGAAAAAGGTCGAGCTCCCGCAGGTGGTAGCCGTGTCGGGCAAAACATTCCACCCCGCCGCCGAAGCAGGTCTCGGTCATGCCGAAGTGGTCGAGCACCTCGCAGGAAAGCAGGCTTTCGAGGCCGCACCGTACCTCGGCGTCCAGAACGTCGCCGCTGGACTGTATGCCGTTCACGCAGCAGGCCTGCGCGCGCAAGCCTTCGTCTTCGCGTACAGCGTCAAGGAGCGCGGCAAGCTGATGTGGCGCGGCCACAAGTGCTTGGGGTCTGAAGCTAAGTATGTCGGCCTTCAGTGTAGAGGCGGTGGCCGCAGGATTGCCAGCAGAGACGGTGACGCCGTCAAGCGAAAGCGCCTGATGCAGAAGGTCGGTCACGCCGTTTGGGCTGTCGGCTCCCGGCAGGAGCACCATGAGGCGTTCTCCCCTGTGCACGAGCTGGGCCATACCGTGGCGGAAGAAGGAGGCTGTACGGCGCAAGTCGTTTTCCGAAAATGCGATACGCTTGGGTGTGCCTGTGGAGCCGGACGTGGAAAGCGTGACGATGCGGCTCACGTCGCCCTGCGGGATGCAGAGGAACTGCCGGTAGTCCTGAAGATCCTGCGGCGTGGTGAAGGGCAGGCTCAGCATATCGGCTTCGCAGCGGATATCGAGGTTCAGCCCCGCAAGGGTTCGGGAATACCAGCGGCTGTGTTCCCTTGTCCGGTGCAGGACTTCGCGCAGGGCCTGAAAGCGCGCCTCCTCAAGGCGTTCGGCCAGTGGTCCTTCGCCCGGACACTGTGAGCTGAGCCACGCGTCCATGACAGAGCGGGGCACGGCATGGGGGACAGAGCGGGAAGCAGAACAGCTCATGGACGGCCCCGGTACAGGCTCACGCCTCCAAGGGAGGTGAGATTGTAGGCGCAGAAGGGGACGAGTCTGCCGTCTTCGTGCACCACATGGATACAGCATCCGCGCACACGCTCGATATCGAAACTGAGGGCATCCTGAAAGGCCATGGCCGAAAGAGTGAATCGGCGAGCCGTGCCGGATTGGGAGAGAAAGCGTGAAAAAGCGTCGTGCAGAGAGGGGGTGTTCTCCTGCGTGGCATTGCGCCAGTGTGCCGCCGTGAAGGCGCGGGAAATGCGCGAGCCTTCGGCATTGTCGATGCTCTGGGGCTGGACGTCTTCGACTTTCACTCCGCTGCCGCCGGAACAGCATGCCGCCCCTATGGGGGCAGAAAGACCTTCGCCCTCACGAGCATAGACGGCGCTGAAGGAGCACATGGAGTGCTCGCAGGAAGGTGCGTGGAAGTCGGCTGCGTGTACCATGCCGGAACTCTGGACTTCGAGGGCGGTCATAATTTCGGGCAGGGTGATGCGTGGGGCGGCTTCCAGCTCCCATGGGAAGCGTCCGAAGGAGGAAACGGGCTGGATATGCAGGCCGCGCACGTGCTGGCCCTGCGCCACGGCCCAGCGAAGGGTATCGCCGAGCAAACCGTCGTTCACGCCGCGCACCAGCGTGCACACCAGCACCACGCCAAGCCCGGCATCCCGACAGGCTTCGATGGCAGCCAGCTTCTCATCAAGGCATTTCCGGCCTCGCAGGGCAAGGCAGACCTCGTCGCTCACAGCATCGAATTGCAGATAGACGGAATCCAGTCCGGCCTCGCGGAGTCTGCGGGCATAATTCTCTTCCGTGCCGAGACGCAGGCCGTTGCTGTTGAGCTGAACAAGGCCGAAGCCGCGTGAAGCTGCCATGGCTACAATATCGGGCAGGTCTTCGCGTTCGGTGGGTTCGCCGCCGGAAAGCTGGATATTGCAGGAGCCGGAAGCGGCGAAGAGCGCGTCCATCTGCCGGGCTATGGTCTCGGGCGAGGGGGCATGCCCGGATCGTCCTGAGCGGGCAAAACAGATCGGACAGCGCAGGGAACAGCGCTGAGTGACTTCGATAAGCCCGGTGCAGGTATGCTGGGCGTGTTCAGCGCAGAGTCCGCAGTCAAAGGGGCAGCCGTGGCGTACTTCCACAGCAGGCCGCGCAGGATAAGCAGGGATGCGCGAACCCTTACGCCAGTCGGCAAAGAGAGGGACTTCGCCGTTGTCGCGCCAGACAGGAGCTTTGAACTCGCCGTGTTCCGGGCAGGTTTTACAGAGGAAAACAGCTTCACCTTCGCGCACGTAGAAGGCATCCAGGCGACGCAGGCAGACGGGACAGAGGCTCTGGGTACGGGCTTCCAGCATATCAGTATCCGGGGTGGGGCAAATGTCAGAAGCCGAGGCGTTCAAGCTGGTAGGCTTCGCCGATTTCCATGATTTTGGCCCAGCATTCGCAGAGCAGCTCGCCGCAGAGTTCCATGGGGGGCTTGGAACCTGTTTCCACACTCTGCCCGGAAGAGGCGGCAAGGCTCCGGGCAATGGCGTCACAGCTCGTTCCGCAGTCCTGCATCCGTTCCATGAACCATGTGGCGTAGTCGTTGAGCATGGCGTCCAGCATGGGGTGAGGCTCCTCGGCAACGGGGCTGGCCAGCCACGTGAGGGCCACAGCCCCTGCAGAAAGCAGTCCGCACGGTCCGCCGGACTGTCCTATGCCGTGGCCGAGGCCGCGCACCGAGGCAAGCAGTGCGGGATTTTCCTCCCCTGCTGCCCGTTGAGCGAGGACGAGGAGGAGTTGGGAACAGTTATAGCCCTGACGAACGTAGGGCAGGAGTTCAAAAAGCAGTGCGTCCATAGGCATACTCGGAAACAGTTGCAGGGTTCAGGAGAGTTCTGCCAGCCAGAGGCCGTAGCCGAGTCGACGGCCGGAGCAGGCACAGGTGCGGAGCGATTCAGGCAGCCCATCGCTGTACCATATCAGCTTGGCGGCAAAGGTCTTGAGCGCGGTGCCGTGCTCTTCGAAGGCAAGAATCCGAAAACCAGCGCCCTTAAGTGCTTCTTCCAATTCCCAGCGGGGGACGGCCCCTTCCGAACAGGAGGGAGTGGCTGAAACAGGATTCAGGGCAGATGTACTGCCGATTCCGTCGCGAAGGTAAAGATCGCTAAGCAGGAATCTGCCGCCGGGGCGGAGCAGGCGGGCAAAATTCCTGAGGACAGCCCCCTTGTCCGGGAGTAGAGAAAGTACGCATTCGCAGAGCAGGCCGTCGAAGCTTTCCGGCGGGAAGGGAGGTTCAGCCGCATCTCCCCGCACGAAGGGCAGTCCTTCATCGCACTGCCTTTCCTTGTCCAGCCCCACGGCATTGAAGCCGAACTCGAGGAGCAGACCCAGAGTGGCCCCAGCTCCGCATCCGATATCCAGAAGACGCGAAGAGGGGGCGAAGGCGCAGAGTTCCAGTCCGTGCCGTGTGAGCTCGAGGCCGCCGGGCCGCCAGCAGTCTCCGGCAGTACTTCGGAAAGTCGCCGTACCGTAGAGGGGAGGAACCGCCATCATTTGTCTTCCAGCAGTGCTTCCACTTCGGCCATCTTGCCGTTGGCAAGGGATTCGGGAATGAGAGTCATCCCGCACTGAGGACAGCGCGGAAGTACCACATCGAAGGCGCTGTTCATATAGAAGACCTGAACTTTGAGCTGTTCCAGCGGAACATTGCAGACAGCGCAGAGCCAGTCGCCATGATCGGGCTTGAATTCAGGATCGAGTGCCATGCTTGCTCCTCAGGCTCGTATGCGTTTTTCCATGACGATTTCGGTGGAGGGCTGTATGGCTCCGGGAACCACCATGCGGTGGCACCATGCCCGCAGCAGAGTGAAACCGCCGTCCTCGTCGGCGCGGTATTCCACCCAGAAGGTCACACGGCGGGGACGCCACGAACCGAGGAAGTGTCCGGTCTCGCGATCCCTAAACTTCATGCCCGTGGCTTCTATGCCCTGTACGGCCTCCAAAGCGTCCTGCCGCAGAATGAACTGCCGCTCCAGAGATGCCAGTACATCGTCGGAGATGCGCAGGGAGAAGGTTCCGCCAGCCTCGCCAACTTCGCCTTCTGCGCCCAGTGCTTCGCGACGGAGGGCGGCACGCCCGGCACGTCGGGAGGAAAGGCCGGGGTCGCCCTTTTCCGGGGCAAGGCCAGCAGTCTGGGGAAGAATGTCGAAGAGATGCCAGCTTTCGCCCTCGTTTTCCAGCGTGGCAGCGAAGCGGTCGCGGCACATAATGCAGGAGGTGAGCACAGGGCCGTCGAAGTCCTGTGCGCGTTTCCCGGTCATGTCGTCGGCTAGTTCGGGCTGGGCATTCCACACAAGGCCGCCATAGCCGCAGCAGGCCGTGGCTTCTCTCGTGCGGACAGGTTCGACGAGCTCCGCGCCAGCCTTGGATGCAAGGGAACGCACGGCCTTCTGCCATGCACTGTCGTGTCGAGCGCCGCAGGGATCCTGCACGGTGAATCGGGAAGGCATGGCTTCAAAGGACGGAACTTCGGGCATGAGTTCATCCAGCATTTCCCAGAGCGAGACTATGCGCGCCGTGGGCAGGGCCAGTCGGAGCGTGCTCTTGCAGGAGGAACAGGCCACTATGATTTCGGGCCTGCCGCACGCTTCCCACTGGCGGCAAAGCTCGGCGGAGTGCTCCTCGAATACGGCTTCGCGTCCGGCCCAGTGAGCGGGAATGCCGCAGCAGGTGCTGTAAAGAGAAAGACCGCCGGGCAGGGCCGATTTCAGCCACTCGTACATGGCAAGAACCTGCCTGGGGCGTGAACCAGCAAGCTGGCAGCCAGGGAAGAAAAGGCGCGGCGCGTGGGTTCCGTCGGGCAGGGAAGAATCTTCCAGCAGGAAGGCGGAATCCGGCCCGCAGGCCTGTTCCATATCCTCAAGGGCGAAAGCGTGGGCGGAATCCGGCATGACATCGCGGGAAACAGCGTCGCGCCGTACTTCGAGGCAGAGGTCGGCCATGGAGAAATGTTCCGGACAGATGACTTCGCACTGGCCGCACATGGCACAGCCGTTCATCACCACGTTGGCCGTGGTGCGCGTACCCTTGACCACAGTGGCATTGCTGAAGAGGCGCCTCGCGTAAAGGCGGGGAAATTCCTTGTATTTCTGAAGGTAGACGCATTCCTTCACACATTGCATACAAGAGCATTGCAGGCAGCGGGAAGCTTCGGCAGCGGCTTCTTCCGGCGTCCATGCCTCAGCGGCGGGAAGCACGCGGGGAACAGAGGGGACGTTCTTCAGGTCGACGTGCAGGCGGCTCTGCCTGTCGTCATCGCGCTCGGCATCGAGTGAAACTCCACCCATGATGCGCTGAAGCGTGATACCGGCCCTGCGGCCTTCGCCAGCCTGACGCGAGGCCGAGGCATAGAGTGCCCCGGTAGGCGTGGTATCAAGGTGTCCTCCAGCGCATACCTTGCCCTGCCAGTGCAGGGTGAGTGGATCGAGGGCTTCGGCTTCGAGCGAAAGCGGCAGTCGGGAAAGATCGGCGAACACGGCGTCGAAATCCTGCTCCAGCGTGGCAAGGAAGGCACGCGCGGCATCCTCACTATAGAAAACGGCCTCATCGGAATTTTGGAAGGAAACGCGGTTCTTCTCCATGTCCTGCCATTCTCTAACCACGGCATCGGCCGGGAGACAGGGGAAGGAGGAAAGCAGGGCGGAACTTCTGTCCGTATCGAAAACAGTGACAGGGAAGCCCTTTCGACCGAGGTCGAAAGCTGCCGTGAGTCCGGCGAGACCTGCTCCGAGCACGGCAAGGCGTTGCTTCTTGGCCGGACGGGGGAGTATGCGGGTCTGCGGGCTTACGGAGGCGAGGCAGACGCGCTCAAGCTCAGAGATGGAAAGGGCGCCGCCAAGGTCACGGCGCAGGCAGGAATCTTCGCAGGGATGATCGCACACGGCGCAGAGTACTCCCGGCAATGGCAGATGGCGCTCTATCAGCTTGCGGGCTTCTGCGGGACGAGAAGCCGCCATGGCCGCCAGAAAACCGCGCACGTCCATGTCCAGCGGACAGGACAGGCGGCAGCGAGGCGCGGATTCCTGAGTGCAGCGGGCCTCGTAGTCACGCAGTCGGCTCTGTTCCAGCACGATTTACCTCTGAGTTGCGGTTAACAAAAAAGCCGGGGGGGAGCTCCGACAAAGGTGCTCCCGCCCGGCTATGGGATTAAGCCTTTTCCTTCAGGCCGGCCAGCACCTTTTCAGGATAGGCCGGCAGATGGGTGATGCGCACGCCGCAGGCATTGTAGATGGCGTTGATAATGGCGGGATGCGGGCCGCAGAGCGGGATCTCGCCGGTACCGGAGGCACCGTAGGGGCCGTCCGGGCGCTTGGACTGCACATAGATGAGCTCGATGTTGTCCGGGATGTCCTTGGCGTAGGGGATGCCGGCACCCAGCATGGTGCTGTGCTTCTTGATATCCTCGTAGTCTTCGGACAGGGCAAGACCGATACCCTGAGCGATGCCGCCCCAGAGCTGACCGTCGGTGAGGAGCTTGTTCACCACGGTGCCGATGTCGGCTACCATGGTCATCTTTTCGACAGTGGTCTTACCGGTGGCGGTGTCCACAGCGACTTCGGCGAGGAACAGGCCGTACATATAGCAGGCGAAGGGATCGCCCTGGCAATTGTCGCCGCAGCCCTGCACGGGAGCGGTCCACTTGCCGTCCTGATGCACGTCTCGGCCAGCTTCCTTCATTTCGTCATAGGTATAGAAGCCGCCTTCGGGCTTGCGCATGGCTTCGATGAGCTGTTCACAGGCCACGCGGATGGCGTTGCCGGTGACGACCTGAGAGCGGGAACCGCCGGCGGGGCCGGAGTTCGGGGTGCGGCTGGTGTCGTTGAGCACGAGGCGGATATCGTCTACATGGATGCCCAGAGGACGCAATGCTTCTGCTGCGGTGCACTGAGCGCCGGAGTCAGCGCCCTGACCATGGTCTTCCCAGCTGCAGCCGATGGTCACGGTGCCGTCAGGGTTGAGCTCAGCCCAGGCTTCGGAGGAGTCGGGGCCGTCGAGACCTGCTCCATACACGGAGAGGGCAAGGCCCACACCCTTCTTCACTGCATCGGTGGATTCGGCCTTGGTACGAGCCTTGGCGGCTTCGTAGATCGGGCGCATCTTGTCGAACATTTCGGGCAGGCTCAGCACTTCGGGCTTCTGGCCGGTGGGCGTAGTATCGCCTTCGCGGTAGCAGTTGGCCAGACGCAGTTCGAAGGGATCCATGCCGAGCTTTTCGGCCAGTTCGTCCATGAGTACTTCGGAGGGGAATTCAGATTCAGGGCCGCCGTAGCCGCGGAAGGCAGCGCCCCAGGCGTGGTTGGTGGCCACAGTGCGGCCGTTGCCACGGATGTTCGGGATGCCGTAGCCGGCACCGATGAACTGAGCGCCGCGCAGGGTCAGCAGGTCGCCGAATTCGGAATAGGGGCCGTGGTCCACGGTCCAGTCGGTTTCCATGGCCTTGATCTTGCCGGTCTTCTTGTCGGCAGCCATGCGCACGGTGGTCCAGAAAGGAGAGCGCTTGCCAGTGTACTGCTGCTGCTGTTCGTAGTTGTAGCGCAGATGGCAGGGGCGGCCGGTAGCCATGACGGCCACGCCGATGAGAGCTTCCATGGTGGGGCTGAACTTGTAGCCGAAGGTGCCGCCGGTGGTGTTCTGCACCATGACGAGATCCTTGGGGAACTCAAGGCCGAGGCCGGGGGCGATCATGAGGGCGTGCAGGTGCAGGCCGATGGACTTGGAGTGGATGACGAGCTGGCCCTTGTCGTTGTAGTAGCCGTAGCCGACGTCAGGCTCGATGTTCAGGTGAGGCTGGCGCTGGGTGTAGAAGCTGTCTTCCACCACCACGTTTTCGGGATCGGCAAAGAAGGGGGCAGTGTCTTCGCCCTTTTCGACGTGGGGTTCATAATAGATATTGGGAGTGCCGGGATGGATCTCGATGGCGTCGGGGTCCATAGCGGAGGGGGCATCCATGTATTCGGGCAGGAGTTCGAGGTCGAACTTCACCTTTTCGGCAGCGGCACGGGCATTGCATTCGCTGTCAGCGCAGACGATAGCAAGGGCGTCGCCATACTGGAAGATCTTGGTATCGTTGAGGATGGGACGATCCCAGCCGTCACCCTTGTTATCGGGGAAGGTGATGAGGCCGGTAATGCGGTTCTTGCCCTTCACATCCTTATGGGTGAGCACGCGGTAGACGCCGGGCATCTTTTCGGCTTCACTGGTGTCGATGCCCTTGATGATAGCGTGGGAAACTTTGGCCTGGGCAAGAGCGAGGTGCAGAGTGTCGGCAGGCATACGCACGGCGGCGTCGGCGCCGAATTCGGCAGTGCCGGTAACCTTGGCCAGAGCGCTGGGACGGGGCTTGGTGGAACCGAGCTTGTGGCCGCCTTCGGGTTCCTTGTAGCGGATGTCTTCGATGGACTTTTCACCGCGCATGACGGCAGCGGCATCCATGACGGCGTTCACGATCGGGATATAGCCGGTGCAGCGGCAGACGTTGCGGTTCTTCTGGAACCAGTCACGCACTTCATCGCGGGTAGGAGCAGGATTGTTCTGAAGGAGGACATAGGCAGAAACGATAAAGCCGGGCGTGCAGAAGCCGCACTGGGCAGCGCCGTGGAAGATCCAGGCTTCCTGAAGAGGATGCAGGTTGCCGGGGGTGCCGATGCCTTCGAGAGTGGTGATCTGCGCGCCTTCTTCCACACGTTTCATCTTGAGCACGCAGGTACGGGTGAGCTTGCCGTCGAGCACGACTGCGCAGGCGCCGCAATGGCCTTTTTCGCAGCCGATTTTCACGCTGGTCAGCTTAAGCTGCTCACGGAGAACATTGGCAAGAGTGTCGTCGGCGTTGACAAGCACCTGACGCTGGATGCCGTTGACGATAAGGGTCCTAGTGAACATAGACAGCTCCTTGAAAAGTTAGGGGCTCTGCTGTTCCAAGAGGGCAAGGACTTTGAAAACAGGGGAACCTTCTGCGACTCTCCTCGCCCTTCCGCCCCCTTCGTCCAGGCGCAGAAAAAGAGGATGTGAAGCCCGACAGCCTCGGCCCGATCCCTGTAATGCATATGTCCAAACGGAACAACAATTTTGAAATAAAGTACAACGAAAAAAAGTTTATTTCAATATTGTTCCGAAAAGAATTAGCTCATTTCAAAAGGGTATCAGTAAAAACATCCCTTTTGTCACCCGTATTATGCTGATTCACAAGGATTAATTCATCTCAAAAAAAATTGCCTGAAAAAAGTCAGGAACGAAGTCCGTCCCCCGATCCATAAGGAGGCTGAGGAGAAAAACAGGGATGAAAAAGACAGGAGAGCGCGGCAGGGATCAGGGAAGGCTGAACCAGTCCCGCTCCTGTGGAGAAAAATCGAGGATGGCGCAGCTTCCGTACTGCGGCGAAAGAAGGAAGATGTCGGAAAAAGGCAGGGCCAGCCAGCGCCGCAGAATGACGCGGTTCACGGCGGCATGGGCCACAAGAAGGATGCTGTCCCCCTCCCCGGCACTGGAAAGCAGGTTTTCCAATACGGGCAGGATGCGTCTCTCCAGCATGGCGAAGGATTCCCCGCCGTGGGGCACGTAGTTCCAGAAATCCCGGCCCCTCGCTTCCCATGCACAGGGGAAGCGCGCTTCCACCTCGGCTTTAGTCAGCCCTTCCCATGCGCCGAGATGTAGTTCGCGGAGGGCAGGATGCGTTTCGAGGGCGACATTCCGCCCCTCCAGAATGATCGAGGCGGTTTCCACACAGCGCGTCAGGTCTGAGCAAAGTGCCCGGCAAAAAGGAATGGCGGAGAGTTCCTCACGCCAGAAGAGAGCCTGCTCGCGGCCCTTTGGCGAAAGCGGAACATTGCTCTGCCCTATGAAGCGTCGTTCCGGGTTGGGCAGAAGACAGCCGTGTCGCATGAGGTAAAGGTGAGCCATGAGGAATTCCATTGGAGAAAAGGGCAGAATGCCCATATGCGAAAAAGCGCTTACGACTTTACGCGTAAGCCCTTGATTTCAAATGGTAGGGTCAGAGCGATTCGTTCGAACAGCTCTCCATCGAAAAATGAGCTGTCGATAACCTTTTGTAACCTTATGTTTTTCTAATAGGATTGGCAACAAGATCGGCTCTAGGCTCAGGGCGAGCCCATCACTCACGGCATCACGAGATTTGATTTTTCAATTTTTGACGCAACACACAGAAACTCAAAAAAAACACCTGAAAAATATCCATTTCATAGGCAGGGAGAGGGATGCTCTTATTTTTTTGTGTACTTTTATTTCTATTTTATATAATAATAAGAAAAAAAAGGAGTATCTTATTGATGTGTTACGTTCGATTATATGCATTGCTAAGGATATCGATGATCAGCGCATTGAAAGAACAACGCTTCATAAACTTACCGATATAATGTCCATTGTTAATTGTGCCATGATATGTGGATTTACTGGATGGGAGCAATTTGAATTATTCGCACTCTCTAGAGTTAGATGGCTAATAATGGCCTGAACAAGTAGTTTTGGGATGCCGGTCTGCCTGCACGGGCTGTCGAGCGGATCGGCGTGAGCGTTGAATAGGATGCCCAAAAAGAGAACGAGCAGAAAAGAGGAGAGGTATTTCACTTCTGCATGGAGGATGAATCGTCCGATGCCTCCATATTGTTCATATCGAGCATCTCAGGTGTTCGGTTTAGTTCCTCGATTACTTTAGCAGGGATGGGAAAGCCTGCATCCTTCAGCATCCGGCTGATCTCACCTACCTCATAACCGTTTTTGATGGCCTGTCTGATTTGCCCTTCGAGTTGTTCAGCAGCTTCCTTCGGCGTGATTTTGACAATTTTTTTAGTCCGATTTTCGAGGATTTTTTTGACTCGTTCCAAACTCCTCGGATTGAGGCTCTTGGTTTTGCCCATTGGGATACCTCCTTTCGTGTTTTTTGAAAAAATATCGAAAGTTCCAAAAATTGAAATTTTCGCCACTCGCCGTGGCGGGTTCTTCGTGGCGGGTTCTTCGTGGCAGGATAACACCTGTCTGACGACAGGCGTAGCATCCTGCCAAAGACTTCGCCTCTGGACTCCGAGCGTTCGGCGCTTCGCTTCTCCCACTCTCAAAAAGGCAGACGGTACAAAGGACTGAGGAGAGACTCTCTGCGCCGAGCTTTGGTGTCCTCCTGGATTCGTGCCGTGGAGAGCGAAAGAACGTGGTCTGCTGGCAGAGGCAAT
>JAFQPD010000030.1 GCA_017411945.1 Mailhella sp. | reverse complement strand
GAAAACTTTTCCAAAAGTTTTCCCCTTCCCCCTCATAAACATCTATCTCCTACTTCCCTTCCATATTTCTATGCAGAAGCTCGTGTTCGCGGCCTTTGAGTATGGTCGCGTACATAGCCTCGAGCAGGGGGAATTCGTTGGGCTTCTTGATCTGCATATTGATATCGGTCTCGTAGAGGCCGGAGGAGCGTTCGGGGAAGACGTTGCGGCCGATATGGACGGGCTGGCCGCCGCCCATGACGCAGCCGCCGGGACAGGCCATGACCTCCACGAAGTCGTACTGCTTTTCGCCGGACTTTATGGCCCTGAGGAGCTCATCGGCGTTGCGCAGGCCGCTGACGACGGCGGCGCGGATGGTACGGTCCGCATGATTGAAGGAAAATTCCTTGAATCCCTTGTCGCCGCGTACGCCTATCTTCTTGATGATATTGATCTCTTCGCGGTCGTGCCCCAGCACGAAGTTGCGGAGAACGGCTTCGGTCACGCCGCCGCTGGAGCCGAAGATGAGTCCTGCGCCGGAAGTGATGCCGAAGGGCATGTCGGCGGCGTCTTTCTCCACATTGTTCAGGTCGAGACCGTAGGTCTTTATCATGCTGATGAGCTCTTCCGTGGTGAGCACGAAGTCAACATCCTGCACGCCGTGGGTATGGGATTCAGGGCGAAGTATCTCATCCTTCTTGGCCGTGCAGGGAGTGATGGCTACGGAAACGAGGCGGCGCCCGTCAGGATCGGGGTGCTGTGCGCTGTAGGCGCGGAGCAGGGCTCCGAACATCTGGATGGGGGAGCGGCAGGTGGAGAGGTTGGGAACGAATTCGGGCCATTTTTTCTCGCAGAAACGTACCCAGGAGGGGCAGCAACTGGTGAAGAGAGGGAGGGGGCCGGACTCGAGACGGCGCAGCAGCTCTTCGCTTTCTTCCTTAATGGTAAGGTCGGCTCCGAATGCGGTGTCGTACACCTCATCGAAGCCGAGGCGGTGCATCACGGGAACGAGGCGGTTCATCACGTTTTTTCCAGTCGGGAATCCGAAGCGGTCGCCGATGGCAGTTCGCACGGCCGGAGCCACCTGGGCCACGACCTTCACCTTGGGGTCGGAAAGCAGGGTCCACATCTCGTCCACATGGTCTTTGATATAGATGGCGCCGGTGGGGCAGACAACGCGGCACTGGCCACAGTCCACGCAGTCGGTCTCGGCAAGCTTCTTGTTGTAGGCCGGAGTGACGAGAGTGCCTACGCCTTTGCCTGCGAAGTCGATGGCGTTTACGGATTGAACGTTGTCGCACATGCGTATGCAGTCGCCGCAGAGTATGCACTTATTGGGGTCGCGGACGATGCAGTTGGAGCTGAGGTCTACGGGGTGCTCCTGCTGCAGATTTTTGAAGCGAACATGGCGCATGCCCATGCGTTCCGCCAGTTCCTGCAGATGACAGCTGCCGTTCCTGTGGCAGGTGGTGCAGTCGCGGTCGTGCGAGGCGAGAAGAAGCTCGACGAGGATGCGGCGGTACTGGTGCAGTTCCGGAGTGTTGGTCTGGATGTTCATGCCGTCGCGAGGCTTCACGGTGCAGGAGGCAAAGTAGCGGCCTTCGTCATCTTTCACAGTGCAGAGGCGGCAGGCTCCATACACGGAAAGCTCGGAAACGTAGCAGAGAGTGGGGAGGTCTATGCCGGCCTTGCGGATGACGTCCAGAACATTGGCTTCATCAGTGAATTCGACGTGCATGCCGTCGATGATCATCATGCCCATAGAGCTAGTCCTTGATGGCGATGGCGCCGAATTTGCAGTTCATCATACAGGTGCCGCACTTGATGCACTTGTCGTGCTCGATCACATAGGGCTGCTTGATGACGCCGTGTATGGCGTTCGTGGGGCAGCTGCGCGCGCACTTGGAACAGCCTTTGCACAGCACAGGATCTATCTGGAAGAAGAGAAGCTCCTGATAGGGGCCGGGCAGGTATTCTTCAATGACGCGTTCGGCTTCGCTCTTCCCCTCGAGGACGGCAAGCACCTGGCGGGCTATGCTTTTGCCAAGGCCGCAACGGGCCGTATGATCGATGAGATTGCCGAGCAGTGTGATCATATGCATGTCGAGCCCGGAGGGAGTAGGGGTGTCCGAGGCTGAGAGCAGGTACTGCATCTGGCGGGTGCCTTCGCGGCAGGAAATGCACTTGCCGCAGCATTGGTCGCTGGTGAATTTGTCGAGGATCTTGAGAGCCGAGAGAACTTCAGGAGCTTTTTCCATGAAGATGTCTCCTATAGTATGGTAATGGTGCAGATTATTGTTTGAGTGCTCAATCAGCACGGAAAAGATATGCCTTTAAAGAGGACGGAAAAACAATGCTCCTGCTCACAAAACCGCGGAAAAAGTAGTGCGGAGAGAAAAGGATTAAAATAAAAATATTGAGAAAACAATGTGATATGATTTATCAGCAAACTTTTTTCAAAAAAGCTCTAAAAAGTGTTTGACAAAGTGCGCGGTCTTGGGCATAAACCGTCTTTGCGCTGAGGCACAGCGGCTCAGAAAAAGCCCTACGGGGCAGGGAAGAGCGGGGTGCCGAAGAGCCTTTCTGGAAAAACTTCGAAAAAAGTTGTTGACAGAAAGAAGCAAATGATGCATAAAGCATCTTCGCCGCTGATGAGCGGCGGCGGTTCTTTGACAAGTGAATAGCGAGTTGGGAAAATAGAGCTTTGAGTTCGATTTGAGAACTTTAT
>JAFQPD010000029.1 GCA_017411945.1 Mailhella sp. | reverse complement strand
TGCGGAGCCGGATGAGCCCGTTATAGACGCCAATGCCCCAGACGGCGATGACGAGTGCCACAGCCAGCACGATTCCTGCAATGATCATATGCCCCTCACAAGGTTAGAGGATGGAAGAGAGCCTTTGGAAAAAGGCTTTCGATTCATACGGCATCTTACGGGGCAGCAGAAAGAATTTCTATTACCCCTGGGGTGAAAATGGGCTTCTTTTTTCCCAAACTGCGCAAAGGGCGTTTTTCCATGCCGATGCATGCAATTTCACCCCAGGGGTAATTGCCGCAAAGCGTATCTTGTGCCATGCTTTCACCAAAGCCCATCGGCATTTTTACGCTCGTGAGGTACTCCATGGCTTTCTGGAATATTCTTGGGATAGCTCCCACCACGAACGAAAACGAAATCGGATACGCCTACGCCTGTGCCGTTTGCGGCGCGGCAGGCGGGCAGGCCGTCGCTCTTCCGACTCTTGAAGATGCCTATTCCAAGGCTCTGGAGTTCGCCCGCCGCGGCCTCCCCGATGTCAGGGATATGGCGGACGAAGCCCGCACCGAGGAGAGGACAGCCGCCCTTGTCCAGCTTTTCCAGCGCTCGAAAAAGCTTGCGGAATCCCGTGCCGATGAGAACGCCTGGCTGGAATTCACCGCCTCCCCCGCCTTTCTGGAGCTTCAGGACGACCCGCACTTCATCGACTGGCTGGTCAGGCTTTCGTCCAGTCTCTATCCCGACATGGCTTCGGCCCTTTATACGGCCTACGGCTTCGCCTCGTTGCGCGCCGTCAGCCAGCATCCGACCAGCGGCAGGCTCCTCCACCGCCTCACGGAGTACTGCCAGCTTCCGGCAGACGACAGCCCCCTCCTTTCCCAGCAGGATGTCATACGCCTTACGGCTTCCTGCCTGAACGGCATGCTCGCCTTGCAGAAAGAGCCGCAGTCCGCCCATCTCTGGCAGCAGGTCTTTCAGCTGCCGGATTTCCTTATCCTGCGCCATCAGCCCCATTTTCTGCTTGCTCTCGGGCACTTCGTCAACAGGCATGCGCTTTCGGGCGAATGCCTTCTCACTCTTGCCGAAGCCTGCACGGAAAAGATGCGCCGCAGTCCCTGTGCCGAGGCTCTGGCAAAGCGGCTTCCGCTGTACGGCAATGCGCAGGCATGGTCGCCGCCGGAACTTTTCGCCGGATGTCTGCTTCAGGGCGGGGCCAGTGAATTTTTCAGCGGTGCCAGGAACAAACTTTTCTTCCTTCTGGAAAGGACGGCGGAAAATTTCCGGCACAGCTCACAGCGGCATCCATGGGACTACATATTCGCGCGCCCGCAGTTTTCTCTGGTAAAGCACGACCCCGTTTTTCTGGAAAGGCTCATGGCTTTTCAGGAAGGCAGAGACCTCCCGCTGAAATTCTGGCAGGCCCTGCACGACGCCTACCTCGAAGATTTTCTCAAGCTGAAGGATGCGGAAAAGGATTCTCAGCTCCGGCTCCTGCGTGAGCTGGTCAGGGCAAGGCTCACGGAAAAGCAGGATGCTCAGGATACGGCTGGCCGCTCCCGCCGGATATCCCCCCCTCTTCTGGGCGCGGCATCCGTTCTGTACCTGATCGCCGCGCTCTGGATATGTTTCCAGAGCCCCTTGATAGGCGTTCCGCTTCTTCTGGCCCCCCTGGCTTTTCTGGTTTTTGGTTAACTAAGGCTTACGAAAGCGACAACCTTATAGAAGGAGGCCCTATGCGCTTCATTCCCGCCTGCATCGCCTGTGTGATGTCCTTTTCTCTCGTCGGTTGCGTCATCCCTGCCGAAGACGTTTATCTGGTCGACGATAATCCCACGGTGGTCCATCATGTAGCACCGCCGCCGCCCCCTCCTCACAAGCATCACTATCGCCCGGCGCCTCCGCCTCCGCCCAAGCACCACCACTACAAGCCCGCGCATCATCCCAAGCCGCATCATCCCCCGGCGGTCCATAAGCCGCCGCACCACAAGCCCAAGCCCCCGGCGTACCATAAGCCGCCCAAGCATCACCCCAAGCCTGCCATGCACAAGCCCAACCATAGGCCGAACAAGCCTGTGATGCATAAGCCTGCACCGCAGAAGCCCAGGCCTTCGTTCCAGAAGCCCAGCAACAACAAGCCCCAGCGTCCGCATGGCCCGCAGAGCCGCCCCAGCCAGCAGAACCGCCCCAGCCATCAGCAGAGTCCCAACGGGCCGATGCCGGTCATCAACTAATTCTTACTAGAGGCTTGCCCGTACTTCAGGAGATGCCATGCGACTGCTGTTCCTTATTCTTGCCATCCTGCTTGGAAGCTCTCCGGCCCTGGCAGGGGATAACGCCCCCTCCAGCACCAAGGATATGCTCCACCTCACCGTCACTGCCACCAACGTGCGCCTGCGTGCCGGGGCAGGCACGGAATTCGAAGTGCTGGGAATGGCCAGCCGCGACAACGAGTGCGCCTACCGCTATGTGGCGGACGCTGTCCCTCGCATGGACAGCACGGGCAAACCCTGGTTCAAGCTTATCGCCAATATCCAGCAGCAGACCGAACTGGGCGTGTTCAAGCTCGACCAGCCCTGCTGGATACGCAGTGATTTTGTGAAGACCCGCGCCCTTCGCGAGGGCGAAGCCATGCGCGTCGACTCTGTGTTCCACAACATCCTGCATATCTCACTGACGAATATGCCGGGTGTGGGCAAATTCACTCCTACGAAGGACATTCCCATCTGCGCCACGGAGCAGGACTGCCTTTTTGCGGAAGGAGCTCCGATCCTCAATGCCAAGCTCCCCGCTGGCGAGACGTTCTACTTCTGGTCCGTACCTTCCAAGGCCGAGTCGGGCACCGTATGCCTCCCCGTTCACAGAAAGCTGGATGAGAACCGTATCCAGGAAGTCGGCCATATGACCCGCGAGGTCTTCGACGGATGCGATTTCGGAAAGGATGCGGCTTCGGTGATGAACTGGAAGAAGAGGCAGCATCCCTCTTACTGGGAGTAGCGCCGGGCAGCACCAGCCTTTTTGCTCACATCCTTTAATAAAGGAAGTTACATGAAAACATTCCGACTTCTTTTCCTCTCCGCCCTCATGGCGCTGTCGCTCACGGCCTGCGTGCCTGCGGAATACGATCCCCTCGGTCTTTTCCAGACCTCGGGAACGAGCTCACCCTCGTACACGGAAGAATCCTCGTATTACGGCCTGCCCGCCAACTACGCGGAATTCCGCGACCGCTGCCAGACCGCCTGCCAGAGCCCCTACGGCGCTGCCAAGATGTATTTCGACGCCGTGTTCTGCTACATGGACTCCCGTACCCGCTCCGAAGGCTCCAAGATGCTGCGCTTCATCATGCATGAGAAGCAGGGCTGGGAACGCAGTCCGAACTTCTCCATGTTCGCCCAGCGCATGCGCGACCCCAAGCAGCAGCACATCTTCCGCAGTTTCGCCGAGGGCACTTCGCCTGAAAACGACTACAGTATGGATCCCAACAACTACCAGCTCATGATGGGTGAACTGGTGGAAGATGCCGGCTACCTGCGCCTCTTCCTCTACAGCTCCGGCTCGGACAGTGCCCGTCCCATCTGGGTGAAGCAGTTCGACGACGGCCTCTGGTATGTCATCAATGTCGTGAGCACCTACGCCGGTGTGCGTGAACCGTACAGCACCAAGAACCATTATGGGCACGACGCCAGCTATGACGGCTATAGAAGATAGCTCTTTTTGAGCTGTCCAGAGCACCACAGCGAAAAGTCTCGTCGCTTCTCCTTGCTTCTGAAAACAAAAGGCATACCCCAGCGCTGTGGGTATGCCTTTTGTCATCTGTGGGTATATTCAGAAAATGTGTGGGTACTTCTTGGCAGGAACGGGCAGTTCCACACTTTTCCGACATGTTAGACTCCAAAGTTTCTCTATATATACACGGTAATGAAAGCCTGCACGAGAAATGCCACATCGCTTAGCTGCCTCGGTCAGCGTGATTTGTTTTGCCTGCCATAGAGAGTAAGCCCTTAGAAAATCAGGAGGAAGTTTCGTATTCCTTCTCCCAAACTTCACCCCTCTGGCTTTTGCCGCTGCAATTCCTTCAGTCTGCCTTTTTTTGATATTTTCTCGCTCATTCTGGGCAACGAAGGACAAAACCTGAAGAACGAGGTCGTCGATGAATGTGCCGAGCAAATCTTTGTTACGTCTAGTATCAAGGAGAGGCATATCAAAAACAGCGATATCCATTTTTTTATCACGAGTTAGGATGCGCCACTGTTCCTGAATTTCCTCATAGTTTCGCCCTAAACGGTCTATACTGGTTATGCAAAGCTGGTCTCCTTCTTGAAGCCGTTTCATCAAAGAACGATACTGAGGACGTTTGAAGTCTTTTCCTGATTGCTTATCTGTAAATATGTGATTAGAGGGAATGCCACGTTCTTTCATGGCAATAATCTGTCGATCTTCATTTTGATCGGTGCTTGATACTCGAATATATCCATAAATTTCAGCCATACATTACTCCTTTGGTTAAAACAAAACGGAAGGAATTTCTTTCCTCCCGCCATAAAATAGAATTACGGCCTAGCTCGAATCAGATAGCGTACACTCTTGATTCTCGGTATGAGCTCATTTGAGGTATGTGCGCTTCCCCACGAACGAGAGGCATCGAGGTTCAGATGCACGTTGCCGTATGTTCCTCCGGTACATCGGGTTCTCCAGCTTCTGGCTCCTGTTCCATAGAGGGCTCCAGTCAGATCGACCAATCCCCCAAGAATGCAGGCGTCATATCTTCGCTCGAATGAGCCAGTGATATTGCGGGATATCTGTTTGCAGATAAAGGATACGACAGCGATACGACTATAGAAAAAGCGAAAAGGGAGGAATGACACCTGTCATCCCTCCCTCGTCGTCGGAGTCTTTTTAGCTGTGATTGGTTAAACGAAAATCACCAGCTAGGCTGGTGGTTCAAAAGAGCTTAAAATATAGGCACGTTATAAAAACTCCTTTTGATTTGCTAAGTAAGACGAGCGGTCTGGCAACTGCGCGTAGTAGCAAATCAAAAGGAGGTCACAATGGGTGACGCGAAGAGTTTAGCGCATGCGAAATGGAACTGCAAATACCACATAGTCTTTGCACCGAAATATCGCAGACAGGTTTTCTATGGCGAGAAGAAAAGAGCTATAGGAGAAATATTGCGAAAGCTCTGCGAATGGAAAGGCGTGAAGCTACTTGAAGCTAAGTGCCGCCCCGACCATATCCATATGCTGGTCGAGATGTCC
>JAFQPD010000028.1 GCA_017411945.1 Mailhella sp. | reverse complement strand
TTTCGTGGAGCGGGAGACGGGATTTGAACCCGCGACTTCAACCTTGGCAAGGTTGCACTCTACCACTGAGTTACTCCCGCATGGAGGCGACATCCGGATTTGAACCGGAGATCAAGGTTTTGCAGACCTATGCCTTACCACTTGGCCATGTCGCCACGAAAAATTTGTGCTGGAGCGGGAGACGGGATTTGAACCCGCGACTTCAACCTTGGCAAGGTTGCACTCTACCACTGAGTTACTCCCGCGTGGCGTGAGGTTGTATATAGGGGAAACCGCCCCGACTGTCAACAGGAAAAATGGAGAAGTGCGAAAATTTTTCCGCTTCGCGAGAAAATGCGTGTTTTTCTCGCGCCAAAAGAAAAGCCCGGAACGGAAATGCCGCTCCGGGCAGAGGAGCCAAAGCTCCGGCTTATTCAGACTTGCTTTCGGCGGCCTTGTCGGATTCGAGCTCGGCGGCCAGCTTCTTTTCTTCTTCTTCACGCAGGGCGCGGCGGAGAACCTTGCCCACGAGAGTCTTGGGCAGTTCTTCGCGGAATTCGAAGACGCGCGGCACCTTGTAGGAAGCCAGCTTCTCGCGGCAGAACTTGGCGAGCTCGGCAGTGCTGAGCTTGGCGCCGTCCTTCACCACGATATATGCCTTGAGCATTTCGCCGCGGGTCTTGTGGGGTACGCTGAGGGACACGGCTTCCTTGATCTTCGGGTGCTCGTGCAGGACTTCATCGATCTCGCGGGGGAACACGTTGTAGCCGCCCACGATGGCCATGTCCTTCTTGCGGTCCACGATGAAGTAGTAGCCGTCGCTGTCGCGGTAGGCTATGTCGCCGGTATGGAGCCAGCCATCGGCGAGGGTGGCGGCGGTTTCTTCGGGGTGGTTCCAGTAGCCCATCATGACCTGCGGGCCGCGGGCGCAGAGTTCGCCGCTCTGGTTGTCTTCCAGCTGGGTCTTTCCGTCTTCAAGGCTCATGATGGCAACTTCAGTGTCGGGCAGGGGGATGCCCACAGAGCCGATCTTCTGCATTTTGTACAGCGGGTTGGCCGTAACGCAGGGGGAAGCTTCGGTGAGGCCGAAGCCTTCGGTGATTTTGGCGTGGGTCATGTCCTGGAACTGCTTCATGGCGGCCTGCGGGAAGGGCGAGGAGCCGGAGATGCAGAACTGTATGCAGGTGAGGTCGTAGTTGGCAACGTCCTTCTGCTGCATCAGGGAGATGTAGACGGAAGGCGCGCCCACGAAGAAGGAGGGGCGGTGCTTCTTGATGAGCTCGAGCACGTCGTGGGGAGAGTAGCGCGGCACCGGGATGGTGGAAGCGGCATAGGAGCAGGGCAGGATGACGTTGCCCACAAGGCCGAGAACATGGAAGAAGGGCAGGATGCTCAGGAAGCTGTGGGCTTCGCGCGAGGCGTCGTGCTGGAGGAGCTTGATGAGCTGCTGCAGCTGGCAGGTGAGGTTGCTGTGCGAGAGCATGGCCCCCTTGGAGAAGCCCGTGGTGCCGCCGGTGTACTGCAGAAGAGCCACGGTGTTCTTCGGGTCGGCGCATTCTTCGGAATAGCGTTTGCGGGTCTTGACCATGGACTTCCAGGTGACTACGGCCTTGTCGTCGAAGTCTATGTGGGGGTAGTTGCCCTGGCGGCGGGCCTGGATGGGCTGGAGCAGGTTCAGGGGGAAGGCGAGGCCGTCGGAAATGCGGGAGACGACGTAGGTGTCGACGCCGAGGCGTTCGCGCAGGGGCTGGATCTTGTTCCAGAACAGGTCCAGCACGATGAGGAACTTGGGGGTGGAGTCGCTGAAGTGGTGGGTGAGCTCCTTCTCCATGTAGAGAGGGTTGGTCATCACGACCACGGCGCCGGCCTTCATGGCGCCCCAGAAGGCCACGATGGTCTGGGGGATGTTGGGCATCATGATGGCCACGCGGTCGCCGGTCTTCAGGCCGCGTTCGCGCAGGGAGGCGGCAAAGGCTTCGGCCTTGTCCTTCAGCTGCTTGTAGGTATAGGTGAGGTTCTGGAAGATGACGGCCTTGCGGCTGCCGTACTTCTCGGCAGCTTCGTCCAGATAGGACTGCACGGAGCGGTATTCGAAATCGGTATAAAGGGGAGCGCCCTCGGCGAGGTGGGCTTTCCAGCCGACGGAGATGTCAGTCATGTCAGATGTCCGGGAAAAGTAATAGGTGAAACGAGCGGCATTAGATTAGCGGAAGCAGTGCCGCCCTGTCACGCAGAAAGTGGGTAAAAACATTGGCAGGCAATAAAAAAGAGAGCCTTTATGCAAGGCTCTCCTTGTTATCCGTAAATAACTGCAGAAATTTTCCGTTTATCCGTAAATAACTACCAGTGGAAGGCCGGGCCGAGCCGCAGCCGGATACGTCAGCGTATCTTCGCAACGGCTGGCATGTGCCAGTCGATGCCCAAGGTGCAGTTGGTCAGCTTGAGCGTGGGCGCGCTCTGATGGCGTTTGAATTCGGAGATGGCGAGGCGGCGCACCACATCGCGCACGACTTTGTCGTCCACTCCGGGCACGACCAGCGTTTCGGGGTTGGCGGCGTTCTCCAGCAGTTCGGTCAGGATAGTGTCGAGCACTGGATAGGGGGGCAGGTTGTCTTCGTCCACCTGATCGGGGTGCAGTTCCGCAGAGGGGGCCTTGGTGAAGATGTTCTCGGGGATGATCTCTTCCCCGCGCATCTCGTTGTACCAGCGGGCCACGTTGTAGACCTCTGTCTTATAGATGTCGCCGATGGGTTCGATGGCGCCCACGGTGTCGCCGTACAGGGTGCAGTAGCCCACGGCGTTCTCCGACTTGTTGCCCGTGCCGAGCACGGCGCGGCCCATGCGGTTGGCAAAGGCCATGAGCAGGGCTCCGCGGATGCGGGGCTGGATATTGTCGGCCGTGAGGTCGTTCTCCACGGCAGGCAGGTCGGAGAAGAGAGGCTCCAGCACAGCGCCGAAGGCGTCCATCATGGGCGTTATCTGGGTGATCTTGGTCTGCATGCCGAGGTTCTTGGCCAGCAGGAGGGAATCGTCCACGCTGTGGTCGCTGCTCCAGCGCGAGGGCATGAGTATGCCGAGAACGTTTTCCGGGCCGAGGGCTTCCACGGCGAGGGCCGCGACGAGGGCGGAGTCCATGCCGCCGGAGAGGCCGAGCACCACGCCCTTCATGCCGCACTTGTGCACATAGTCGCGGATGCCGAGCTGCACTGCGCGGAACAGGGCTTCCGGGCCGCTGGGGTCGGGCTGTATGGCGGCAGGGGCGGGGCCGCCGCCTAGGGCGACGGCAGAGGCGGCAACGTTCTTCTTTTCCAGGGAGAGGGCCAGCACGCCTTCCTCGAAGGCGGCGGCGCGGGCTGCCATGCGGCCGGAGGCGTCGAGCACGAAGCTCTGGCCGGAATAGATGTAGCTGTCCACGGCCCCGTACTGCTGGACGTAGATGACGGGCATCTTCCAGAGCTGGGCCATGGCGGCGCAGTTCATTTCGCGCTTTTCCTGCGCTCCGGGAACGAAATGTTCGCAGGCAGTGAAGAGGACGGCATCCACGGAAGCGACGGTGCGGGCCGTAGTGAGCATGTTCTGGGCTTCAAGGTGGGCCCAGGCGGGGTCGGTCTCCGGCAGGTACAGCGTGGGGCCGCCGGGGATGCGGATGATGCCGTTGGGCTGGCGCGCCACCGAGATGATCTCGCCTTTGGAGAGCAGGGTGTAGAGAGGTATTTCGGCGCCCGTGAGCGAGAGCAGCATGTCGGGGCCGTCTTTCAGCATTTCCGCCAGTTCCCGGGCGGCGTCGCGGCAACGGCTGTAGAAGCCGCCGAGGCGTTTCAGGGAGTCCCACGGTACGCCGGCAAGGGCGTAGGAAGGAACGAGGCAGAGCGTGCGCTCGCCGGGGGCGGCGGGGGAAAGCTCGGAGGCTTTCAGGGCCATATTGGCCAGCTTGCGGGCATTGCCCTTGAAGTCGCCGGGGATGGGATTGTGCTGAAGCAGAAGGATGTGCATGGGGCACCTCGAATGCAGTCGCGGAATTGTTCAGCTGTGCAGAACATCCTGCATATTGTAGACGCGGCCAGGGGTCTGGGAGCTTATCCAGCGGGCGGCGCGGAGTGCGCCGTTGGCGAAATTCTCGCGGGAATGGGCGTGATGGGTGAGTTCGATGCGTTCGCCGGGGCCCATGTAGTACACGGTATGCACGCCGACGACATCGCCGCCGCGCAGGGACTGGATGCCGATCTCGTCGTGCCTGCGGGGTTCGCGCACGTCGAAGCGGTTGGTGTTGATGTTGGCAGAGCTCAGGCCGCGCGCCTTGAGCAGGGGCTCGGCGAGGAGCAGGGCCGTGCCGCTGGGGGCGTCTTTCTTCTTGTTATGGTGGATCTCGGTCATTTCCACATCGTAGGCTTCGCCGAGCAGGGCGGTGAGCTGGGGCAGGATGTCCATGATGACGTTGATGCCCACGCTCATGTTGGAGGAGCGGAAGACGAGGCTCTTTTCGGCAAGGGCGGCAAGTTCGGCTATCTGCTCATCGGAGAAGCCGGTGGTGCCGATGATGATGGGATTGCCGTTCTCGGCGGCGGCGCGGGCATTGAGCATGGAGGCTTCGGGAGCGGTGAAGTCGATGACGACGGCGCCGGGGCACTTGGGCAGCACGCTGCGGATGTCGCTGGAAACGAGCGCGCCGGAAGCGGCGAAGCCGGCAAGGCGGGCTTCAGCTTCGGGGCGTTCGAGGACGGCGGCAAGGGTGAGGTCGTCGGCTTCTTCAGCGAGGCGGGCAAGGATGGCGCCCATGCGGCCGGCGGCGCCCATGATGATGACGGGAAGTGCCATTTCAAGACTCCAGGGAAGAAAATTTTGCGAAGGAGGCATGCGCCTGCCTGAAAAGTTATAGCAAGATACGTTGGAGCGCAACGAATGCGGGATTTTTCACATCCGTAAACTATGGATTCCTGCCCAAAGCAGGCGTTCGGCAGGAAAAAGCCCCGTCGGAAAACCGACGGGGCTCGTTTTCAGCAAGTCAGAAACTTACTTGGAGGCGTTTTCGACCATTTCGACGGAGATGCGGCAGATTTCCAGCTCTTCGTCGGTGGGGATGACGGCCACCTTCACGCGGCTGTCTTCGGTGGAGATGTAGCGGTGCTGGCTGTTGCGGATCTTGTTGAGTTCGGGATCGAGCTTGATGCCGAATTCTTCAAGGCCTTCGAGGATGTGAGCGCGCACGCCCTGGGCGTTTTCACCGATGCCGCCGGCGAAGGCGATGCAGTCGACGTGGCCGAGAACGGCCATGTAGGCGCCGATGTACTTCTTCACGGAGTAGCACTGCACTTCGTAGGTGAGCTTGCAGTCGGCGTCGCCAGCGTTCATGCCGGCTTCGATGTCGCGGCTGTCGCTGTGGCCGCAGAGGCCGAGGTAGCCGGACTTCTTGTTCATGATGGTGTCGATCTCATCGGGGGTGAGGCCTTCGTTCTTCATGAGGAAGGGCACGAGGGCGGGATCGATGTCGCCGCAGCGGGTGCCCATGACCACGCCCTGGAGGGGGGTGGTGCCCATGGAGGTGTCCACGCACTTGCCGCCGCGCACGCAGGAGATGGAGCTGCCGTTGCCGAGGTGGCAGACGATGACGTTCACTTCGGAAGGCTTCTTGCCGAGAAGGGCAGCGGCGGCCTTGGAAACGAAGCTGTGGGAGGAGCCGTGGAAGCCGTAGCGGCGCAGGCCGTACTTTTCAGTAAGGGCCTTGGGCAGGGCGTAGGTGTAGGCGTAGTCGGGCATGGTGGAGTGGAAGCCGGTATCGAACACGGCCACGTTCGGCACGCCGGGGAAGA
>JAFQPD010000027.1 GCA_017411945.1 Mailhella sp. | reverse complement strand
GATCTGCCCACCCTCCCGGATGTGGACGAAGGCGTCATCACCCGCGGCGTCATCGAAGGCGCCGAAGGCCCTGTTCTCGGACGCAAGGCCGCCTAGCCCAACACTTTTCAGGAAATTCCTTCCTGTCCCTTTTACCGGCGTTTCGCCCCGCTCGCTGAACGATGCGGGGCGGAACGCATTCTCGCATCTGGGAAAATCCCGAGGTTTCTATGTCTGAACAGACTACGCTGGAGCTCCCTGTCATCACCCTCCGCGAAGTGGTGATGTTCCCGCGCGCCGTCATGACTTTCCACGTGGGCCGCTCCGCATCGGTGAACGCCATCAACAGTGCCGTCACCGAATACGACAAGCATATCTTCCTCGTGGCGCAGACCAATGCCGCCATCGAACGCCCCGGCCTCACCGACCTCTTCATGGTGGGCATGGTCAGCCGCATCCAGCGCGTGGAACGCCTGCAGGACGGCACCGTCAAGCTGGTCTGCGAGGGCCTGTACCGCGCCTCGTGGCTCCCGCTGAACGCCACCTCGCCTTTCGGCGACCGCTCCTTCCCACGCCTGCGCACCCGCAGGCTGGAAGAGTCCATGCTTGAAGATGCTGAACTGCCCGCCGTTGTGGAAGCCCTTCAGGAGACACTCTCCGAAGCCTGCCGCCAGAACCGACGCATCACGCCGGAGCAGCTGGCCTCCTTCGCGCTCATCGAAGAGCCCGGCGAACTGGCCGACGCCGTAGCTCCCGTGCTCAAGGTGGATTATCTGCACAAGCAGTCCGTGCTGGAGATACTCGACAAGGGCGACCGCCTGCGCCAGGTCTACCAGTACATGGGCGGCGAGCTGGTCAATTCCAAAGTGGAAAAGACAGTGAAGAGCCGCGTCAAGGCGCAGATGGAGCAGAACCAGCGCGAGTACTATCTCACCGAACAGATAAAGGCCATCCACAAGGAACTCGGCCACGACGACGTGGCGGCCGAACTGCTCGAGCTCGAGAGCCAGCTCAAGGTGAAAAACATGCCGGAAGAGCCTCGCGAAAAGGCTCTGCGCGAAGTGCATAAGCTCCGCCAGATGCAGCCCGGTTCTGCCGAATATGTGGTTGGCCGCAACTATGTGGACTGGATACTCGACCTTCCGTGGAACGAGCTCAAGGACATAGACATAGACCTCGACAAAGCGCGCGGCGTTCTGGACGGCGGCCATTATGGCCTTGAGAAGGCCAAGACCCGCATCCTCGAATATCTCGCGGTGCAGAAGCTTTCCGGCGCACTCAAGGGCCCCATCCTCTGCCTCGTCGGCCCTCCCGGCGTGGGCAAGACCTCCCTTGCCAAGTCCATCGCTGAGGCCACGGGCCGCGAGTTCGTGCGCATCTCGCTCGGCGGCGTACGCGACGAAGCCGAGATACGCGGCCATCGCCGTACCTATATCGGCGCCATGCCCGGCAAGATCATCATGGCCCTGAAGCGCGCCAAGTCCAACAATCCTCTGTTCTGCCTCGACGAGATAGACAAGATGACCGTGGACTTCCGCGGCGACCCAGCGTCCGCCCTCCTCGAAGTGCTGGACCCTGAACAGAACAGCACCTTCAACGACCATTATCTCGATCTCGACTACGACCTTTCTCAGGTATTCTTCATCACGACGGCGAACTCCAAGTCGAGCATTCCCGCCCCTCTTCTCGACCGCATGGAAGTGCTCGAACTTTCCAGCTACCTCGAAGGCGAGAAGGTGGAGATAGCCCGCCAGTTCCTCCTGCCGCGCCAGTGGAAGCTCCACGGGCTCAAGCCCGAAAACATGAATCTCTCGGACAACGCCCTGCTGGAGGTCATCCGCTCCTACACCCGCGAATCCGGCGTGCGTAACCTTGAACGCGAAGTGGCCGCGCTCTGCCGCAAGGTGGCCATACAGCTCGTGGAAGGGGGCGACACCTCCCGCTGCGTGAGCATCTCGCTCCAGAACCTCAGCACTTTCCTCGGCGTGAAGAAGTACCGCCACGACGAACGCGAGACCCGCGCCCTGCCCGGTGTGGTGGCCGGCCTCGCCTATACCGGCTCCGGCGGCGACCTGCTCTACATCGAGACTGTGGTCATGCCCGGCACCGGCAAGGTACAGGTCACCGGCAAGCTCGGCGAAGTGATGAAGGAATCGGCCCATGCCGCCTTCTCGTGGCTGCGCTCCCTGTCCAGCCGCCTCGGCCTGCGCTCCGACTTCCATAAGGATATCGACCTGCACATCCATGTGCCCGAAGGCGCCGTGCCCAAGGACGGCCCCTCCGCCGGCATCACCCTTGCCACGTCCCTCGCTTCCGCCCTGCTGGGCATGCCGGTGCGCAGCGATATCTGCATGACCGGCGAGATAACCCTGCGCGGGCGCGTCCTGCCCATCGGCGGCCTGCGTGAAAAGCTCCTCGCCGCCCGCCGCTCCGGCATGAAGACCGTGCTCATCCCGGCCGACAACGAAAAGGATCTCAAGGAAGTGCCCGAGGAAATCGTCAAGTCGCTCGACATCCAGCTCGTCTCCCATGCCGACGACGTCCTGCCCCTCGCCCTGCTCACCAGCAAGGACGAGATCTTCTCCGGCGAAAGCTCCGACTCCCTCATCCACTCCCTGCGCTCCCCGCGCACCTTCTCCAAAGACCTCGGCACCGCTGTGCTGTAAGAAGAGAGCGGGGCCCTGCCCCGCACCCCGTCGGGGGAAATGATTTCCCCCGAGCCCCCTCAATTGCGAAGCCCCCGCCCGGACCAGTCCGGGCGGGGGCTTCGCTGATGTGGGTGCAGGGAGATCATCTCCCTGCCGGAGGGGCTGGGGGAGGCAGAGCCTCCCCGGCTCTTCCATCTATCCTTTAAACTTCCTCAGCCTCAGGGCGTTGGTGACGACGGAGACGGAGGAGAGGGACATAGCGGCGCCGGCGAGCATGGGAGACATGGCGGGGCCGCCGAAGAGCAGGAGCAGGCCTGCGGCCACGGGCACGAGGAGCACGTTATAGGCGAAGGCCCAGAACAGGCTGAGGCGGATATTCGCCAGCGTGGCTCTGCCGAGGCTGAGGGCCGTCTTCACGCCGGGCAGGCCGCGCAGGAGCACCACGTCCCCGGCTTCCATAGCCACGTCTATGCCGCTTCCCATGGCCATGCCTGCGTCGGCGCGGGCAAGGGCTGGGGCGTCATTGATGCCGTCGCCCACCATAGCCACGCGGCGTCCTTCAGACTGGAGGCGGGCAATGACAGCTTCCTTGCCGTCGGGGCGAACGCCCGCGATGACTTCGTCGATTCCGGCGCGTCTGGCGACTGCGCGGGCCGTACGCTCATTGTCGCCGCTGAGCATCATGACGCGGCATCCCATGGCACGGAGTTCGGCAATGGCGAGCGGCGTCTCTTCGCGAATGGTATCCGCCACTCCGAACATGGCGAGGAATGCGCCGTCTGCGGCGAGAAGGAGCGGAGTCTGCCCATCGTCAGCAAGAGCTTCGATACGGGACTTCTGGTCGGAAGTGAGCGTTACGCTGTGTTCCTTGAGCAGGCTTTCGTTGCCGAGGAGCAGTAACTTCCCTTCAGCCGTACCCATAACGCCCTGCCCGCTCACAGCTCTGAAATCCTCGACAGCAGAGACGGACAGACCGCGTTCTCTGGCGGCTTCAAGTACGGCATGGGCCAGCGGATGTTCCGAAACGGTTTCAAGAGAAGCGGCAAGGCGCAGGGCTTCGCTTTCATCCGCCTCGGCATGAAGGCTCACAAGGCGGGGCTGACCTTCGGTAAGCGTGCCTGTCTTGTCGAAAACGACAGTATCGACATGCCCGGCGGCTTCAAGGGCGGTGCCGTTCTTCATGAGCACGCCGAGCTGTGCGCCGCGCCCTGTGGCCACCATGATGGACATAGGCGTGGCGAGGCCGAGGGCGCAAGGGCAGGCCACCACGAGTACGGCAACGAAAACGCGCAGGGCCTCGCCAAAAGGCAGGCCGCCCAGCCAAAGCCATCCGAGGGCAGCCGCCGTGGCGAGCAGGATGACCGCGGGAACGAAATACAGGCTTATGCCGTCGGCAAGGCTGGCGATGGGAGCTTTTGAGCCCTGAGCTTCACGCACCAGATGGATGATGCGGGCAAGGGCGGTATCTGCGCCCACGCGCCGGGCTTCCATGACGAACGAGCCGCTCACGTTCAGCGTGCCCGCGCTCACCTCGTCGCCTTCCTTCACATCGACAGGGATGGACTCGCCAGTCAGGCTGGACATATCGAGGGCCGACTGCCCTTCGAAGACTACACCGTCCACAGGGATGCGCGAACCGGGCTTGATGAGCAGCCGGTCGCCGGGCAGGACGGACTTCACGGCTGTCTCGCGGGTCTCGCCGTTCTCCAGCACACGCTCCACGCTTTCCGGCGTCAGTTCCATGAGACCGCGAATGGCCTCAGACGTACGCGTGCGCGACAGGGATTCCAGGTACTTGCCCAAGGAAATGAGAGCGATGAGCATGCCTGCGGATTCGTAGTACAGGCCCATGACCCCGGCATGCACAGCTTCCGGCGTGGAAGCCGCGGCTATCTCGAACGTGCTCCACAGGCTGTAGAGCAAAGCCGCGCCCGTGCCCATGGAAACGAGAGAATCCATGTTCGGCGCGCCGCGCAGGAGCAGAGGGATGCCGTTCTTGTAGAAATCGCGGCCCGACCAGACTATGGGGATGGTCAGCATGAGCTGGAACAGGGCGAAGGCCAGCGGGCTTTCATGGGCGTCCAGCCATCCGGGCAGGGGCATGCCCCAGTGCGCGCCCATGGCCACAACGATGAGCGGCAGCGCGAAAGCGAATTCGGTGACGAGCCTGCGGCGGCGCGTGGAAAGGTCTGCGGCGGTACGGGCCTGCTCCTGCTCCCAAAGGTCATGCTCGTCCGTGTCCGGCGGCAGGTAGGAAGCCGTGAACCCCAGCTTGCCCACGCGCTCGCAAACGGTCTGGATGAATCCGTCGAGGCCGTCTCCATCCGGGCCAAGCACGCCTTCGGCGGGACGTATCTGGGCCGTGCCGTCGGCAAGGCTCACCGATGCGCTGTCCACGATATCCATCTTGTTCAGAGCCCGCTGGGAGCGGGCGGAACAGGCGCCGCAAAACATGCCTTCTATGCGGAAGCGAAGTATTTCAGGAGACTGTTTCATATCGTTCTTCCTTGGCGGAAAGGATGAAAAGGGACCGCACCCCGGGGCCGGTCCCTTCATCATGCAGCAGGCCGAAGCCTTAGGCGATGGACTTCACTTCGAAGCCCAGGTCGTCCACGGCGGCTTCGAGAGCGGCATCGGCCACGGCTTCTTCGGCTTCCACCGTGGCGGTCTTTGCAGCAAGATCGACCACGGCACTCTTCACTCCTTCGATGGCGCAAAGGGCCTTCTCAACGTTGGCAGAGCAGTGAGGGCAGCGCATTCCTTCGATATTCATGACTTTCTTCATCGTTCACCTCGTGGGAGATTTTGGCAGGCTGAAGGCGGCAGGCGTGACGCCTTTCCTTTTCTTATAAGCATGGCTGTGCCTTTTGCAAGGACTCGCCTTCTTGAAAATATAGCACCTGAAAGGATACCGCAATGCGCAAAAACTTCACCGGCCCGCTGAAAAGAAAGATTTGCTCGATTTTTCTGAAATCCCATGCCTTTCACCATTGCCGGACACTGCTTGTTCGGCTATGATGCGACTTCACAAAAATCCAAACCCCAAGCCTTTCTATGACAGCTCTCATCATCACCGTTGTCCTTGCCCTTTCCATTTCCGCCCTCTGCTCCACGCTGGAGGCCATGCTCTACTCCATTCCGTGGACCACCCTCGAAAAAATGAGAGACTCCGGATCCAAGGCCGGAGAGATACTCCACCATATGCGCTCCAACGTGGAACAGCCCATTTCGGCTATCCTCACGCTGAACACCATAGCCAACACCGCAGGCGCATCCCTTGCGGGCGCGCTTGCCGCCGCCGCCCTTGGCGCGGAGAACATGCCTGCCTTCGCGGCAACGTTCACCGTTCTGGTCCTGCTCTTCGGTGAGATAGTCCCCAAGACTCTGGGCGTCTCCTATCCCGAGCCCATCGGCCGCCTGCTGGCCTGGCCCCTCATGCTCCTCACCACGGTACTGCGCCCGGCCACCTGGCTCACCGGCCAGCTGACCAAGCTCCTCACGCCCAAGGAATCCGGCCCCGAAGCCACGGAAGACGACATCAAGGCCATGGCCCGCATGTCCCTGCAGGCAGGCACCATCCAGAGCTATGAGGAAACGGCCATCAGCAATATCCTCGCCCTCGACCAGCGCCGCGTGCACGACGTCATGACGCCGCGCACCGTTGTCTTCTCCCTTTCCGAAGACTGCACGGTGGATGAAGCCTACACCTCCCCTAATTTCTGGAACTTCAGCCGCATCCCCGTCTATGCCGACGACAGGGAAGACATAGTAGGCTTCGTGCTCCGCAAAAGCATAGTCCTGCACCGAGACTCCGACAAAGGCCATGTAAAGCTCGGCGACATCATGCAGCCCATACACTTCGTTCTGGAATCCATCACGCTGGACAAGGTGCTGGCCGAATTCCTCGAACGCCACCAGCACCTCTTCGCCGTGCTCGACGAATACGGAGGCCTCGCCGGCGTCATCTCCCTCGAAGACGTCCTCGAAGAGATGCTCGGCCAGGAGATCGTAGACGAAAGCGATGTTGCCGCCGACCTGCGTGAAGTGGCCCGCAAACGCCGCGCCAAGGCAGCCGGCCTTGTTCGCGACGTCCAGCAGAAAAATGCGGAAAAGGCGTAATTAGTAATCATTATTACTTGCGAAGCTCGTATAATTCTGTCAAAGTGTTGCCAGACATGGACGAAGCAGGCCCGCTGCGCTAGAGTTATTCCTAGTCAGCCGCTGTGAGCTGGATCACTGAAAAAAATAACAGCCTGACCGATGATGTCATCATCCCTCAGGAGGATCTATGGCCGCGAAAAAGAAAAACCTTTCCATCTATCTTCTGGCTTTCCTGCTCTTTGCGGGCGGCGTAGGCTTCATGATGTATTCGGCCCTTTCCGAAAACTGCACCTATCACCTGAACGTTTCCGAGGCTGTGAAGGTCCCTTCGGAAAAGCTGAAGTCCGCCAGGCTGTTCGGCGTGGCTGACGGCGACATCGTCAAGCCGGCCAACGGCCTTGGCGCCAGCTTCACCATGCACGACCTCGAAAATCCTAAAGATGCTGTTTATGTGCAGTACAAGGGCGCATTGCCGGACACCTTCGAGAAAGGTGCGGAAGTCATCGTGGAAGGCCGCATGGAAGGCAAGGTCTTCATCGCCAAGACCCTTATGACCAAGTGCCCCTCCAAGTACGAGAAATCGAATCGCGAAAAGGCCTGACGGCCTGACTTTTCCGAACGCGCAGCCCTGCCTTGCGCGTTCTTTTTTCCGCCGAGTCCGGCACATATCCCCCCCCTTTCAGGAGGCTCAATGTACCTTGCTGCCCATATGACCCTGCTCGCCGCACTGTTCGTCGCCCTTGCCGGCTCCGCCGCAGGCGTGCTCCAGCTCTGGCAGGGCAGGACCAGCGACCTGCGCTGGCTGGAACGTGCGCAGGCTCTCGTTTCCCTCTGCCTCATCGGCGCATCCTGCGTGCTCATGCATGCCCTCGTGGTCAGCGACTTCACGCTGGAATATGTGATGAACTACACCGAGCGCGCCCTGCCGCTCTTCTACCGCACCACGGCCTTCTGGGCCGGGCAGGCCGGTTCTCTGCTCTTCTGGGCCCTCATGGTCAGCGTCTGCGGCACCGCCTTCCTCTTCACCCGCACCTATCGCGAGCTGAGTGCCGAGACCCGCACCTGGTTCCTCGTTTTCTTCCTTGTCATCATGGCCTTCTTCGGCCTCCTGCTCTCTACCTGGAACGACCCGTTCACCATGCAGCGCCCCGCGCCTGCCGACGGCCACGGCCTGAACCCGCTCCTGCAGAACCCGGGCATGATCTTCCACCCGCCGCTCCTCTTCCTCGGCTACGGCGGCTTCGTCATCCCCGGATGTCTGGCTCTCGCTCAGGCTATGAGCGACAACCGCGAAGAGATGCACTGGCTGGATGCCGCCCGCCCCTTCACCCTCACGGGCTGGCTCTTCCTTACCGCCGGCATCGTGCTTGGCGGCTGGTGGGCCTACATGGAACTCGGCTGGGGCGGCTACTGGGCATGGGACCCCGTTGAAAACGCCTCCCTCATCCCTTGGCTCATCGGCACTGCCGCCCTGCACACGGGCATCGTGGAACAGCGCCGCGGAAAACTGCACCGCACCAATATCTTCCTCATGGCCCTGACCACTGTCTCGGCCTTCTTCGCCACCTATCTGGTGCGCGGCAACGTGGTCAATTCCGTGCACGGCTACGGCGAAGGCAACGTGGGCCCGTACCTGCTCATCTTCGTGCTGGCCTTCCTCGCCGTCATCGCCTTCATCGCCCTGCGCGCCCGCTACGATGAAGACAAGGAACTCGGCGGCCTCGAGACCCGCGAAGGCTTCATCATCATGACTGTGTGGCTGCTCATCGCGCTCTGCATCGTCATCCTCACGGCCACGCTCTGGCCCGTGCTCAGCCGCCTCTGGACCGACCGCCCCATGGGCCTCGACGCCAACTTCTACAACAACGTCTGCCTGCCTCTCTTCACTGTCCTCCTGGCTCTGCTCCTTGCCTGCCCCTGGCTCAAATGGCAGGGCGGCCTGCGCGACTGGAAGAAGTTCCTCATCACCGGCGCGGCCTTCTTCGGCGCGCTCGTGGTGTTCTGGAAAGTGGGCGTCACCAAGGCCCTGCCGCTCATGTCCGCCTCTCTCTGCGCGGCCATACTCGTCAGCATGGCCATGACTCTGGCCGAAAAGTCCACCCGCGCATGGCGTCCGGCCCTCATGGCCAGCCTCGTGCATATCAGCGTGGCCCTCATGGCTCTGGGCATCTCCTTCTCCGGCCCCTACAAGCAGGAAGTGGAAGTGGAGCTCGCCCGCGGACAGATGGCTCAGGTCGGCCCGTACACCGTGGTGCTTTCCAATATGTATGAAGGACGCGGCGCGAACTTCGACTACATCGAAGCCGAACTTCAGGTCTCCAAAGACGGCAAAGTGGTGAGCGTGCTCGCCCCCCAGCGCCGCCTCTACGACAAGTGGCAGCGTTCCGCCTTCTCCGAAGCCACCACCTACCCCTCGCTCGGCAGTGAATTCTATGCTACCCTGCTTGGCGTGAGCGGCGACAGCGCCGTGCTCCGCATGAGTGCCAACCCGCTGGTGAACTGGCTGTGGATAGGCGGCGCCCTCATGAGCATCGCCCCCTTCATCGGCCTCACCCGCAAACGCCGCCCTAAGACCGAAAACGCCTCGGAGGCCGCATAGCATGGCTGAACCTTCCGCCATACGTCCCCTGTTGGAAGTGAAAGGCTTGGCCAAAGCCTTCGGCCCGCGCCTGCTCTTCCGCCGCGTGGACGCAGCCCTCATGCCGGGCACGCTTTCCCTGCTGGCCGGAGCCAACGGCGCAGGCAAGTCTACGCTCATGCGCGTGATGGCGGGGCTCACCCGCGCCGATGCCGGCGCCGTGACCCTCAATGTCCCGGAAGAGAAGCTGGGCTACATGGCCCACGCCACCTTCCTCTACCCCGGCCTCAGCGCGCAGGAAAACCTCATGTTCTGGGCCAGGGCCGCCGGGATTCCGGATGCCGCCGCCCGCGTGAAAGCCGCCCTTGAGACCGTGGGGCTGGCCCGCCACGCCGAGGAACGCGCAGGCATCTTCTCGCGCGGCATGGCCCAACGCCTGAACCTCGCCCGCCTCATGCTGGCGGAACCTCAGCTCATCCTGCTGGACGAACCTGCCACCGGGCTCGACGTGGCCTCGCGCCGCATGCTCCTCGACCTCATGCTCGAAGCCCGCGCCCGCGGCGCCGCCATACTCTGGATAAGCCATGACGTGGAAGAGGATGCCCGCCACGCGGACTTCGTGTTCACGCTCAAGGACCGCTCCCTCACCATGAGCACCGGAGGTGCCGCATGCTGAAATGCGCTCTCGCCGTCTGCTCCAAGGATCTGAAGCTCACGCTCACCCGCGGCGCGGGCCTCGTCCAGGCCCTGCTCCTCGGCCTCCTGCTGGTCTTCCTGTTCAGCCTTTCGCTGAACGCGGGCGACCGCCTTTCCCCGCAGGCCGCTTCGGCCATGTTCTGGCTGGCTTCGGCCTTCTGCCAGGTGCTCATCTTCAACATGCTCTACGCCGTGGAAGAAAGCGCGCAGGCCCGCCTCGGCCTCCTGCTCCTGCCTGTTCCGGTGCAGGCCGTGTGGCTGGGCAAGGCCCTTGCAGGCATACTGCTCATGATGGCCGCGCAGTGCGTGTTCATCCCTGCGGTCTTCGTCTTCCTCGGCCAGCATCTGGGCGAAGCGTGGCCTCTGGCCCTTGCCGGCATAGCCCTCGGCAACGTAGGCATGGCCGCTTCCGGCTCTCTGCTCGGCGCGCTTTCCGTGGGGCAGGCAGGCCGCGAATCCCTGCTCTCCATCGTGCTTTTCCCCCTGCTCGTGCCCCTGCTCCTTGCCGGTGTGCGGCTGGTATCCATGGGCATAGACCCTGAGCCCATGCTCGACGACGCTCTGCGCTGGGCAGGGCTCGCCTCCGCGTTCGACAGCCTCTTCCTTGCCGCCGGACTGCTCCTCTTCCCCTACGTCTACAGCGGAGAAGACTGATGACTGGTTCCCGCGTTTCCCTCGTCGCCATCCTCGGCGGTCTGGCACTGGCTTTCTGCCAGTGGCTCATCTTCGTCTATGCGCCTGAAGAACAGGTGATGGGCCTCGCCCAGAAGATATTCTACATCCATCTGCCGCTGGCATGGTGGGGCCTCATCAGCTTCGTCATCGCCTGCGCCTGCGGCTTGCTCTATCTCCCGAAGCGCGACCTCAGGTACGACATGTACGGAGCGGCCGCCGTCGAGAT
>JAFQPD010000026.1 GCA_017411945.1 Mailhella sp. | reverse complement strand
CTAAAGCATCACGCCGCGCCGGACTGCGGAGCGAGTTATCGCGCGTTGAGAAGAAGGACGCCTGCCTAGTCAGGGAGCTTCGGCGGGGGGGCTGTGCGGACGCGGAAGCTCTAAAGCATCCCACTGCGCCGGACTGCGGGGGCGAGTTATCGCGCGTTGAGAAGAAGGACGCCTGCCTAGTCAGGGAGCTTCGGGCTAACGTCTCCTTCCTATCAAGCGTCCGTGAGCATCGCAGTCGCTGGTGACTTCCCGAAGCACTTCCCCCGGAAACAAAACTTCCGAAGTACGCGCTGGGCGTCAGTGCGCGTTTCCCGAGCAAGCCGCAGGATGGCGAGCCGACCGGAACCGAGACGCCGGCTTTTCCCAAAAGCCGAGCGGATTCGGAAAGCGGCGAGCTGAGAGCCCAAGCGGGGTTGCCGGTGGGGGATGGAAGGGGGCGCAGGAGGGGCCGCAGGCCCATAACGCGCCCGCCTTGCCCCGCCGGGAGGGCTCATCTTCAAACAAGGAAGATTGACTTCCGGCAAGCACTCCGAGAGCCCCGGCGTTCCGGCCAAAAGGCTCTGGCGGCCTTCCTTTAATTAAGGAAGAGCAGGCCGGGAGCGCCGCGCCCCGACTCCCCCGCCCGAAGGGCGTTCGCCCTTCCCCCTCTCCCTACGCCTTCAGGTCTGCGTACACGCCGCTGGACTTGGGCTGGCGGGCCTCCAGCGTGCATTCCACGAGAACGTGGCCCTTCAGGGAGTCGCCGGTTTTGGCGAGCTTTTCTTCTGTGAATCCGCGCAGATAGGCCACCTTCCAGTATTCAGGGTCGAGGATGAAGGCGCAGTTTTTGGCGTAGGGCTCGTAAGCCTGCACGCGGTTGGGCACGAGCTTGAGCGTGCCGAAGTCGGACACATACACGTCGATGACGGCATGCACGGCCTTCTCTTCGGCCTTTTCCATACGGGTGGCGCCGCCGGTGAGCACCTCGCTCATCTTCACGCGGATCTCGGGGCTCATCATGATGCAGTCGGGGTTGCCGCCCGCGCTGTAGATGTCCATGAGCAGGCCCTTGAGCTCGGCTTCGTCGGGCTCGCGCAGGGTGCCAGCCACAGCGGCGGCGCTGGCCGAAGCCGCCTTGCCGCCCGAGCCGAAGCGCGCATTCCCGCCCTCGGTGAACCAGCAGGGCAGGCCGGTCATGAGGCGGGCCTCGGAGCCGCTTTCGGGTCGAGCGAGCTTATTGTGCAAAAGCGCGTATTCCACGTCGCGCTTCAGCTCCTTGGTGCGCAGGGCCATCTGGTAGGCGTACTGGCTTTCCACGCCGGCCTGTCGCACAGCCTGCGCCGTGCCGGAAACGTTGATGGCCTTGGACAGGATCTGGGTGCGGTTGTTCAGCTCCGTGCTCGCGGTGCTGGTGAATTCCGTGGTGTCCGCGCCTTCAAGACGCTCGTTCTCGCCGGGAAGGACGAGGTCGTCCGTCTGCCACTCGTGCAGTGCCTGCGAGGCTTCGGTGCGCCCGCACATGGAGAGGAAGGGCGTGTCCGTAGGGGCAACACTGAAAATTTCGTCCATGATATCGCGGGGCTTGCCCTGTATGCCAGCCTCTTTGAGCTGGCCGGAAACAATTGCCATAAAAACTCCTTACATAACGGCGAACAGCGCGGCGAGTGCCTCGGTGCTGTTCGGGTTCTTGTTGAGGGCGGCGCGGGCGCGGCCCAGCCTGTCGCCTTCTTCGCGGCCGGAACGGCGGGGCGAAAGCACGGCGGGCACTTCGGCCAGCTTGGCTTCGGCCTCGGCGCGCCGCTTCTGCATCTTGTCGAAAAGCATGGCCTTGGTGCAGAGCTCCAGCTCGTAGCCCCGGCTCATGGCGCGCAGGGCTTCCATGGGCACGCCGCTTTTGAGCAAATATTCCGCCATCTCTTCGCGGAATGCCTTGCGCTCGAAGCCTTCGCCCACAAGCTCCGCGATGCGGGGCAGGACGGCCTCGAAGGATTCCTGCATCTCGGCATGGATGCGCCGGGCGGTGCGCTCGGCCTCGCGGCGGGCTATCTGGGCATGGAGCTCGGAACCGCGCCTGCGCAGGGCGTCCATGCCTTCGCCGCTTCTGCGGGCGGCTTCGGAAAGCCTGGCGAAGGCCTGCGGATCGCGGCGGGAAAGTTCCTGCCAGTCCACGCGGGAAAGCGCGCCCCTGTGGGCGGCCTGCATGGCCCCGAGCATGCGGGCCATGCCTTCGCTCGCCTCGCGCCTGGCCTGCTCCCCGGCTTCGCTCTTCCTGAGGAAGGCGTTCTCGTGTTCGCGGAGCCTGGCGCGCACCTTGTCGCGCATTTCGGGGGCTATGCCGAGCCAGAGCTCAGGGTCCCACCCTTCGGGAGCGCGGCTGTTCTTGAACCTGTTCATTCTCCTCCTTTCGCGGCCTCCCGGATGGGGAAGGCGGAGCAGGCTTTCCCGCCCGCCCGTGCCGCGTTGGGCCTATTTTAACATATGTAAAACAAGATTGGAAGATTTTTAAGTACAAATGTAAAAGAAAAAGTTAAAAGGAATCCTCGCCGCCGAACCCGCCCTCGTACTGCTCAAGCAAGTCCATGACATGATTGCCATATTCGAGCATCTTGGTGAAGTTCTCATCGCCGAGAGTGAGCATGGCGTCCGCCACCGGGTCGGAACTGAGGCCGCGCCCTATGGTGCTGACCGCCGCCCCCGGAGCCTTGGCGAGCCCCGAGCCCAGAAGGAACGAGCCCGCCACATCGGCAAGGCCCCGGTTCAGCCCCACGCGGCCCTGCTCCGTTTCGTTCTGGGGAAGCGGCAGGCCCAGGAGGTCAGAAAGCCCGCGGCCCGGATCGCCCAGCCCCAGCGTGAGGCCGGAGCCCATGCCTTCGAGCACGCCGCGCGTTCCAAGGCCGAACTGCCGGGCAAGCCCAGCCAGCGGCGAAGGCTCGCCGGAAGACTGGGGCATCCCCTGCCCTGCGGCCTGCGCTCCTTCCGGCATGGCAAGGCCCGCGCCGAGGCCGCCGGCAAGGGGCACGGCAGGGAGCCTGAGCTTGTCGGGCAAGGAAAAGTCGGCTATGCTCTGTTGTGAAATGCCGTCAGCAGAGATCGCTCGCTGCGTAGGCCCCTCCCCAGTGGAGGTGTGCGCCAGAGGATGGCCTGCGGAACCATCCGGCATTTCCGAAAGGCTCTTCTGCTTGAGGAGCCTTTTGTTACTTAATGGGTTCACCTGATGCAGAAAGGTATAATCCCCAGCCGGGCGCAAAGAGCCGCGCGCACCTGTTTTTCCTGAGCCAAGAGCCGCAATACTTTGCGGGTATGGTTCATTTCCTTTAGCATAAAATCTATTCTGACCTTCCACCACAGACTCTACCATATCTTCGATTTGGGTGTTGGTCATATGCTTATGCCGCTCGTTCCAATAATGCTGAATATCGTTTCTCGCGGCCGCAAAGCTTCGAGTCTTCAATCCACCTCCATTGGCATTGGCACTTGCAAAAACTTCCTTGGGCAAACGCTTCTGAAATTCAAAAACAGGCTCAGTTTCAGGAAGAGCACCTTTCGATGCATTATCCAGAAGGTTGAGCAGGCGTCTGCCGTCCTTAGAATAAACTGCCCCATCCGCCTCCTGCGGACCGAGGGCAGTCGCTCCCGCGCCAATCCCTGCGGCCAGCGCGGCGCGTTTCAGCGTGTCGGCATCGAAAAATCCGAAATTCCAGTTCATTCGAACTCCTTTAACAATTAGAAAAAACGACCCCCTTTTTCCGCGCCGGAGGTGCGGAGGCGCAGGCGCGGGGCGTCCGGCAGGACGCTCCGCGAAACGCGGGGGACTGGGGGGAATCATTCCCCCCAGCGGGGCGGGGGGGCGGG
>JAFQPD010000025.1 GCA_017411945.1 Mailhella sp. | reverse complement strand
CCGTAGGTGTTCACGCGGTCCTTCAGGCAGACGAAGAAGGCGCTGGACACGATGGAGGCGCTGGGCTTGGTCTTGATGAATTCAAGGGCGGGGCGCACGGTGTGGGCGGTGGTGTTCACAGCGCCGGAAACCATGCCGTCGGCCTTGTCCTTATAGATCATCATAGTGCCGAAGTAGGTGTTGTCGGCCATCTTCTCGCGGGCCTGCTCGATGGTCACGCCCTTCTTGGCGCGCAGTTCGGCGTAGGTGGCGGAGAAGTCTTCGTAGTCGGCGGAGGCGGTGGGCTCGATGATTTCGGCTTCGTCCACGTTCACGCCGAGTTCGGCGGCGCGGGCCTTGATCTTGCCTTCGTTGCCGAGGAGGATGATCTTGGCCACCTTGCGCTGGATGAGGATGGCGGCGGCGTTGATGAGGCGGTCTTCCTCGCCTTCGGGCAGGACTATGCGCATCATGTGCTTCTGGGCCTGCTCGATGAGGCCGAATTCGAAGAGGCGGGGGGTGATGTGGCCTTCGCAGGAGTCGAGGATGCAGGCGAAGTCGGCGGCCTTGCTGCTCACGGGGAAGGCGAAGTGGGCGTTCACGGCCTTTTCGTCTTCAGCGGACATGCCGGTGAGGAACACGCCGAGCAGTTCCACGGCCTGTTCCTTCATCTGGCACTGCCAGGTCATCACAGTGGCGATGACTTCGGCGGCGGAGCAGCCTTCGCCGTTGATGACGAGCATGGCAGGAGTGCCCATGTTGGCAGCGAGGCAGCCGTTGAGGGCGCCTTCGAAAGCTGCGCTCTTGCCTTCGAAGTCAGTGCCTTCGACGAGCACGAAGTCGGCCTTGGAGGCGGCTTCCTTGTAGGAGGCGAGCACGGAGTCGATGAGCTCGTTGCCCTTGCCGGCGTTGATGAGGTCGCGGGCGGTGCAGAGGCAGGGCACGGGGCGGAAGAGCACAGGGGCTTCGGCCTTGCCCTTGACGAGCTCCATCATAGCGGCAACGGCTTCAGCCTTGCCGGAGTTAGCCGCAAGGGCGGTCATGAAAAGAGTACGGGCCATGGGAAGAACTCCTTGAAAGATTTATCTGCCAAAGCGGAAAAGCTGAACAAAAAGATATGAGTTCGTTTATTGTAATATGCTGGCAGATTGAGTCAAGAGAAAAAGGCTTGAGCCGGAAAGGGGGTATCTTATGATAACATGTTGTTTTAAAATAGATAAAATAAAAGTCTTTAAAAATTGTTTGATTGCTCAATTTAATTTTTTCGGGAATGGCGACGCTTGTGTCGTGCGAATGGGGGAGGAACGAGCTTTCGCAGAATGCCGTAGAGCCTGAAGGAGGCTGCCGATGCGCTTCGAGAAGGGGCATCGGGGGAGGGCGGTGCGGCGACCGAGGCCCTGCCTCTGCCGGGCTTGGGGGGAATGGATTGAACTTGTGACATTCATTGATTTTTTGTGGAGAGCGAGTATCCTGATCCAGGTATCGCCACCTCGTATGGATAGGAAAACGTCATGCGCTCATCTCTTCAGGGAAAAGGACGCCCAAGGGCTTTTGACAGGAACGAAGCCTTGGAAAAGGCTTTGGAAGTGTTCTGGCGGCAAGGCTACGAGCCTGCCTCTGTTGCCGCCCTTTGCTCCGCCATGGGCATAAACGCGCCAAGCCTGTATGCCAGCTTCGGCAATAAGTCCGCCTTGTTCATTGAGGCCCTTGACTATTATGAGCAGGCATACTGGAGCAAGCCTGCCGAGCGTTTTCTCGGCGAGCCGGACATAGCTAGAGCCGTGGAGAACTTTTTCCTTGAAGCCGCGGAAATCCTTTTGTCTCCTGATACGCCCTGCGGCTGCATGGTGGTCCTTGCCGCCATCAACATCTCCAGTGAAGCCAGAGAGGTGAGCGAGGCTGTCCGGCGTTTGCGTTTCGCCACGAAAAAGATGTTTGCCGACAGGCTGCAGAGGGCCGTTCTCGACGGACAGCTCGCAGCCGATGCCGACATCCCCGCGCTGGCGGGAGCTTTGAATGCCTTTTTGGAAGGCTTGTCCATTCAGGCTCGCGACGGCATCCTCCAGGCCGAGCTCAAAGCCATGGCCAGCCATGCGCTGCGCCTGCTCCCTTCTCCCGAAGCTCGTTGAACTTTTGCCGAGAAAAGATGCGCCGCGCCTGCTTGACAATTTTTTAGTGATTATTACAAAATAGCGTCTGGCCAAGGCCGGCCATCAGTTTCATCACAGGAGAAGGCATGGGCAAGAACATCATTATTCTCAATGGCAGTCCTCGAAAAAATGGGAACACCTCCGCTCTGACTTCGGCTTTTGCCAAGGGCGCACGCGAGGCAGGCCACAGCGTTGCGGAATTCTTTCTTGGCGGAATGTCCATAGGGGGATGCAAAGGGTGCTTTGGCGGCGGGAAAGATCCTTCCAGCCCTTGCGTGCAGAAGGATGGCATGGAGCTCATCTACCCTGTGTACAGGGCGGCCGATATCGTCGTGCTTGCCTCCCCGCTTTACTACTGGAGCATAAGCGGCCAGCTGAAAATAGCCTTCGACCGCCTCTTTGCCGTTGCGGAATGCGACCCCGGCTACCGCAATCCTCAGAAGGGCTGCGTGCTCATCATGGCGGCGGAAGGGCATGGCTTTGAAGAAAGCGTGTGCTGGTATGAGAGCCTGCAAAAGCATATGGGCTGGAACAGCCTTGGCAAAGTACTCTGCGGGGGAGTCATGTCCGTCGGCGATATCAGGGGCAAGAAGGAACTTGACGATGCCTATGAGCTTGGCAGGAAGATCGGCTAGGCGGGCGTTTTCATGCACGAGGTCGGGGTTTGCCTATGAGCGAGAGCGGCAATAGCTCGGAACGGGGCTTTTCACGAAGAAAGCTTTTGTCTGCTGCGGGACTCCTGTCTTTGGCATCGTTTGCCGGAGGGGCTCTGTTCAGGCATGTTTCTTCTTCGGTGCGCGTCGATGTCGATTCCTTCACGACGGCCGGGTCTGGGCATTCCAAGAATATCCTCGTGGTAACGGGGAGCGGCCGGAGCGGGGGCAACAGTATCCTGCTCGCAGACGCCTTTATCAAGGGCGCAAGGCTTGCCGGACATGCGGTGGATGTCTTCCACAGTGCCCGGACCCCCATGGGGGCCTGCCTGCACTGCGGCGGATGCTGGACTGCAGGCACGCCATGCGTCATCAAGGACAGCTTCGATGCCTTTTATCCCAAGCTGGAAGAGGCGGAGCTCCTTGTGCTATGCAGTCCGCTTTACTGGTACAATTTCAGCGGGCATCTGAAATGCGTCCTCGACAGGCTGTATCCTTATTCGCAGAAGAACCGGCTCCGGGATTTGAAGGTAAGGGAAGCCATGCTCCTCATGTGCGGCGAAAGTCATTTTCTCCGATCGTTTGCCGGGCCTGCGGAAGCGTACCGGCAGATGCTGGGACATGCGCGCTGGAAAGACAGGGGGCGGCTTTTCGTGACCGGGGTGGACGACCTTGGGGCCATGGTCGGCAACGAAGCTTTGCGTACTGCGGAAAAGATGGGGCAAGAAGCATGAAGAGGCTTCAAGGCTGAGGAGCGTTCGCGAACGCGGTTAAAACAAAAAGGCCCGTCTTTCGACGGGCCTAAATGGCGAAGCGGAAGGGACTTGAACCCTCGACCTCCGGCGTGACAGGCCGGCGTTCTAACCGACTGAACTACCGCTCCAAATATGGATGGGACGAACCCTTTATGTCGGCATGGTGGGCAGTACAGGACTTGAACCTGTGACCCCCGCCGTGTGAAGGCGATGCTCTACCAGCTGAGCTAACTGCCCATGCGTTCGAAGGTGTTTACGGTAAAAGATGCAGCCTGTCAACCGAAAAGAAGGGCGTCTTGAAAAATTCTTTCCGGCCTGTCCAGACCATGAAAAAAAAGGAAAAAAAGCAGGAACTCCATCTTGACATTTTATTTTCTCCGGCGTTAGCGTTTTACTACGCAATCGAAAGGAATCATCCATGATCCGTACTTCTTCCGTCACCTGCCTTCTTGAAACCAATGCCTTCAGCTTTGGCTTTTTCTTTTACTTTAGCGGGTCCCGTGGTCGGAAGGATTGCTGACATCCACAACATGCAGAACTTCAGGCCGCGGGCGTAAAGCCGGTGGCCTTTTTTATATGCTTTTTCCGGCAGCGCCTGCGGTCAGACAGTCTCTTCAGGAGCTTCGCATGGAACTTGTAGACAGTACACGTTCTCCCCACGTTTTTCCTCCTCCCTAGCCGGCATATTTTGCAGGCATGGAGCACAGTGCAGGAAAACAGCCCGAATAGCATAGCATCAGGAGACAAGTCATGGACAAATATTATCAGCCGGAAATCGAGACCGCGTCAGTCGGCGACATCAGGAAGATCCAGCTCGAACGCCTTCAGGAGCAGGTGAAGCACGTTTACGCCAACGTGCCCTATTACCGCGAAAAGATGGACAAGGCCGGCGTGAAGCCAGAAGACATCAAGGAACTCGCGGACATAGCGAAGCTCCCCTTCAATTATAAGCAGGACCTGCGCGACACCTACCCCTACGGCATGTTCGCCGTGCCGCTCAAGGACGTGGTGCGCCTGCACGCTTCCAGCGGCACCACCGGCAAGCAGGTGGTGGCCGGCTACACCCGCGGCGACCTCGACATCTGGGCCGAATGCTGCGCCCGTGCCCTCACCGCCGCCGGCTGTACCGATGAAGACGTGGTGCACGTCTCCTACGGCTACGGCCTCTTCACCGGCGGCCTCGGCGCCGACGGCGGCGCCATGAAGATCGGCGCCGTCACCGTCCCCGTTTCCAGCGGCAACACCAAGCGCCAGGTGAACATCCTCAAGGATTTCGGCTCCTCCATCCTCTGCTGCACGCCCTCCTACGCCCTGCACATCGCCGAAGTGCTCCACGAGATGGGCTATACCAAGGACGACATCTCCCTCAAGGCCGGCGTGTTCGGCGCCGAGCCCTGGACCAACGAGATGCGCCTCCAGATAGAAGAGCTGCTCGGCATCAAGGCTTACGACATCTACGGCCTCACCGAGATCATCGGCCCCGGCGTGGCCTTCGAATGCGCTGAGCAGACCGGCATGCATGTGAACGAAGACCACTTCCTCGTGGAAGTCATCGACCCCGATACCGGCGAAGTGCTCGGCGAAGACGTGCAGGGCGAGATAGTCTTCACCTGCCTCACCCGCAAAGCCTTCCCCCTGCTGCGCTACCGCACCCGCGACATCGGCGTCATCACCCGCCAGAAATGCTCCTGCGGCCGCACCCTCATCAAGATGACCAAGCCGCGCGGCCGCACCGACGACATGCTCATCATCCGCGGCGTGAACGTGTTCCCCAGCCAGATAGAGACGGTGCTGCTCGAACAGGGCTACATGGCCAACTACCAGATAGTGGTGGACCGCGTGGACAACTTCGACACCATCGAAGTGCAGGTGGAAATGACCAAGGAGCTGTTCTCCGACACCGTGCGCGGCATTGCCGAACGCGCCCGCGAACTCACCGAAGGCCTGAAGTCCATGCTGAACATCAACGCCAAGGTGACCCTGCTCGAACCCAATACCCTGCCTCGCTCCGAAGGCAAGGCCAAGCGCGTCATCGACAAGCGCAAGCTGCATGACTAGGAGGAAAACATGGTAAAGCAGCTCTCCATCTTCGTTCAGAACCGCTCCGGCAAGCTGGCCGCCTCCCTCTCCGTCCTGCGCGACAGCGGCATCGACGTGCGCGCCCTCACCATTGCGGACACCCCGGACTTCGGCATCCTGCGCCTTCTCGTGGACGACGCCGCCAAGGCCGAAGCCGTTCTCCTCGACAACGGCTTCCTCGTGCAGACCACCGACGTGGTGGTCGTGCCCGTGCTCGACGAACGCGGCGGCCTCGCCTCTCTGCTCGAGCCCATGGCCGAAGCCGGCGTGAACATCGAGTACATGTATTCGCTCATCGCCCGCGACGCCAAGGACGCCTTCATGGTCTTCCGCGTCACCGACAACGCCGCCTTCCTCGCCATGCTCAAGGCAAAGGGCCTGAAGCATGTGGAGCCCGCCGAGCTGGGCATCAGGTAGGCCCCGCAGGCACATAAAAAACGCAGGGATTCCGAACGAGTCCCTGCGTTTGTGCTTAAAGGCTGGCTGAAAGCTTATAAAGGAAAACCCAGACTGGTGCGCTAATTTCCATAGGAAACTGAAGCGTTCTGGGCGTGTTGCGTTTAATATGTTCAGAGCGCTGGAAAAGTCAAATTTTTTATCGGTTGATCTTTTTGCCGCTTGAAAAATAATGACCTTCTATAGGTGGAACGGTAAGAATTCTTTTCCCCTCAGTTTTTTTTGGGGGGGAGTACAGATCATCTCAGTTTTTCAATAAGGGTAATTGACAGTAGTAAACTTTTGTCGATAAAATTTTATTTTAGAGCACAACCTTTGAAAAGCAGGACACCATGACCGCCCCCAAAAAGAATCACGCCCTTCCTTCCGCAAAAGAAGTCCTTCTGCTCACTCTGCCGCAGATGGGGCTTATGCTTTGCCACCTTGTCATCGGCATGACAGACGTGTGGGCGGCGGGCAGGCTTGACGTGTCGGTTCAGGCCTCCATCGGAGTGGTGGCTCAGCTTTTCGCCATGCTCATGCTTCTCACTTCGCTCATCGGCAGCGGATGCATGGCAACAGTGAGTCAGTCCCTTGGGGCAGGATTACGTCACAGGGCCGACCGTTATGCGGGGCTCATCGTCATGCTTTCCGCGTCCGCCGGAACGTTCATCGCGCTGCTGGCGCTCTTCTGCACTCCGTTCATTTTCGACGCCCTGCAAGTCGCGCCGGAACTGCGTCCCACACTGTCCACCTTTTTCATGGCGTACTGCTGTCAGCTCCCGTTCTATTACGTGCTCATCATGGTGAATTCCATTTTCCGTGCACATAAGAAGGTGATGCTGCCCTTTGTCACGCTCCTCTTCATGGCGCTGTCCAACGTGGTGGGCGACCTCGGCTTTGGCCTCGGCTGGTTCGGGCTTCCGGCCTTCGGTGAAGCGGGCATAGCGTGGACCACCTTTGCCTGCGCCGTGCTGGGGCTGAGCTCCAACATCGTGCTGGCGCGGCATTACGGACTGCTCGGCCGCTCCTCTTTTGCACCGTGGCGATGGAACCGCCGCGCCATGCCCTATCTTTTTAAGGTAGGGATGCCAGCCGCCGCAGGGAACATCATCGCTCAGACGGGCGGCCTCGTTACGCTTGCCATCATCGGTATGCTTCCGGAAAACAGCACAAGCGTACTTGCCGGAATGAGTGTGGGCAGTCGCGTCCACTCTATACTTATGTTCCCGCTGGGGGCGCTGAATATGTCCATGGTCATCTTCAGCGGGTACATGCTCGGAGCTGGTCAGCGTGATGGCCTCTACGCCTTCGGGCGCAGACTGGCCCTGCTTACCGGGCTGGGTCTCGTTGCGCCGTCCGTTCTGCTCTGGCTCCTGCGCGAACCTGCCTCCGCCTTCTTTTCGAACGATGCCGCTGTGCTGGAACAGGCTTCGCTCTATCTCGTGTTCGCGTGCATAGGCGGGCCGCTGGTGGCCATGACCGGCGTGCTGAACGGTGCATTCTCCGGTGCGGGAGCGACTATCCTTTCCTGCCGCATAGGCGCTGTGACCTGCTGGCTGGTGAACATCCCGCTGGCGTGGGCCCTGGGCCTTGCACTGGACTGGGGCGCAGAAGGCGTGTATGCGGCCATGCTGGCTTCGCAGATTGCGGCCTTCTGCTGGGCGGCGGTTCTTTTCAAAAGCAAAAAATGGCTTGAATACGGCCTCGTAAAACGTCAAACTGCATGAAATAACGGAGGCCGTATGACGGAAGCCCTCATTACCTCTGAACGTGACGGACAGGAGAAGAAACTTTCCCCTGTTCTCGAAAACTACGTTGAGATCATCTTTAAGGAAGAAGCCCGGGAAGGTGCGGCCCGGGCCAAGTCTATAGCCGAAATCGCCGGCGTGAGCCGCTGTACCGTGACCAGCACCCTCAAGACCTTGAAGTCTCTCGGCCTTGTGGAGTACGAACCGTACAGCTTCATCCACCTGACGGAAGAAGGCCGCCGCATCGGGCGCGATCTCATGCACCGGCACGCCATCTTCCGCGAGTTCTTCCTTCATGTCCTGCATCTTGACGAAGCGCAGGCGGACACCGTGGCCTGCGAGATGGAGCATGTCACGCCGCCGGAAGTGATACGCCGCCTCGGGCAGTTCGTGCTCTTCATGCGTTCTCAGGAGATATGCGATACTTGGCAGGAGGCATACGAGGCACAGAAATCCCAGCTGCTCAAGAAGATGGAACAGGCGTGGAGCGACATGGGCCGCCTCGACGCTAAGGAAGAAACCCGAGAACTGAACCGCAAGTACCGCTGAGCCGGAACATTCCGAACATAGAACGCCAAAAAGAAGGCCGCCTCCTGAACGTATAGGGAAGCGGCTTTCTTATGTTGAGGAAGGCTGGGGGGAAGCCTCCTCCTGAATGTTATCTGTCCGTCAGGCGGTAATGGACGGGAACCAGCACGTTGAGCGCGCCAGCCGAACCAACGTACAGGCCCACCAGTTTTTCACCAAGTCGGGATGCGGCGGCATCAAGTACGCTTTTCCCGGACTTTTCCTGTACTTCGGCGGAAACGACCTTGCCGTCTGGCCCGATGCGCACCATGAGTCCGCAGGTTCCTTCGGCTCCGCTTCTGCGGCCCGCGCGGGGATAGCGCTTATGCTTTTCCAGCGTCTGAAGTATGGCGGCAAGCACGGCGCTTTCGCGGCTGGCCTCGGCTCTGGCGTTGCCCACGGCGGCAGGAACGGCAGTCGGAGCGGCGTTTTCCACGCCTTTCACCTCTTCTACGGCTTTTTTGACCGGCTCAGGCTTGGGCGCGGGCTTTACTTTGGGCTTAGACTTCGGTTTGGGTTTCGGCTTTTCCTTTACCGGCGGAGGAGGGGGAACAGGCTTGGGCTTTTCCACCACGGGTTCAGGTTTCGGCTCCAGCTTGGGTTCTTCGGGGATGAGGAAGTCCGAATCCTCCGCTACGATCTTCTTCAGCTCCGGCTCTTTCGCCTTGGGCACGGGCGGCGGAAGCTGTTCCATCACCATGACGACGCGCCGCTCCATGGCGGGCAGGCTGATGCTTTTTTGCGGCTGAAACGCGCACAATGCCAGCATGGCAGAGAACAGGCCGAACATGCCCAGCGCGGCACAGTTTCGGCTGCGTCTGCGAGCCTGTTCGCCATAGATCCTCCACTGGTCGCTCCACTGCTCATGCCAGGACGAATTGAAGAGGTCAGCGTTGTTCGGCAGGCTGGGTGCTGATGACAAAGCGTTCTCCCTTTTTGGCTTTGGCCACGTCCACCACGCTCACGAAGGCATCGAAGGGCGCTTTCTGGTCCACATGCAGATTGAGCACGGCCTCGGGGCGTTCTTCGAGGATGGCGGGCAGTTCGGCCTTGTCTATCTGGCGGCCCTCGTAGTGCAGGGAGCCGTCAGCCTTGATGGAAATGACCTGCTCCTGCCGCTGGTTAGAAGGGGCTGCCGTTTCAGATGAGGGCAGGATAATATCCAGTACAGGACGGCTGAAGGTAGTCGTCATGATAAAAAAGATGAGCAGCATGAAGATAACGTCGATGAGCGGCGTCAGATCCACGCTGGGTTCTTCGTCCAGATCAAACATGTTCTTCATGACAGCCGCCTCCGGCCTTGAGTTTGCGAACACGGTCGAGTGCGCGGTAGCTGTGCTCCACGGCCTCAATGTGGAAGCCCTTGAAGCGCAGGATGAGGAAATAATAGACCATGAGCGAGGGGATAGCCACACACAGGCCCATGATGGT
>JAFQPD010000024.1 GCA_017411945.1 Mailhella sp. | reverse complement strand
GCTGGCTTACTTGCGGAGGTCAGAATACCATCCCGCGGCCTGTTTGAGAAGACGCATACTGCGCTCCGCCATGGCAAAAGGATCGTTCATGTAGCCGTCGAGCAGGAGAGTGCTGTCGAAAAGGCTGTTCACCATGTCCTTGAGCATGGGATCGGAAGCGTCGGCGGCGCAGATGCCCATGAGAGCGCGCACGAGGCTGTGGTCGGGGTTCAGTTCGAAGATCTTCTGCGGTATGCCGTCGCTCTTCTGCATGACGCGCATCAGCTTTTCCATGGAGGAGGAAACGCCGTCGGCAGAAACGAGGCAGGCAGGAGCGTCGATGGGGCGTTCGGTGACGCGCACGTCCTTCACCTGATCGCCGAGTATGTCCTTCACGGCGGCGACGAGGGCATCGAGCTCAGGCTTCTTTTCCTCGGAGAGCGGTTCGGGCTTGGGCTCGGCTCCTTCCACGTCGGGGAAGGCGTCCAGCGCGGCGGCATCGGCCAGCTCAACGGACTTGAAGCCGTGTTCCTTGTACTGCATGAGGGCTTCAAGGGCGAACTCGTCCACCGGATCGGTGAGGAAGAGCACTTCGATGCCCTTGCGGCGGAAGCGGGAGAGGTGCGGGTTCACCTTGGCGGCTTCCAGCGTGGAGCCTGCCACATACCAGATCTCCTTCTGCTCGGGCTTCATGCGGGAGATGTAGTCGTCGAGGCTGGAGAGCTTCTCTTCCTGGGCGGAGGTGGCGTAGCGCAGGAGGGCGGCCACGCGGTCGCGGTGCTGGTAGCTGTCGAAGCCGAACTTCAGGTAGCGGCCGTGGAGCTTCCAGATCTTTTCGTACTTCTCAGGTTCGGCCTTGGCCATGCGCTCGAAATGGGTGAGGAGCTGGCGGGTGGCGGTCTGCGATATCTTGCGCAGGACGGTGTTTTCCTGAAGCGTCTCGCGGGAGATGTTCAGGGGAAGGTCTTCGGTGTCCACCACGCCCTTCATGAAGGCGAACCAGTTGGGCAGGAGCTCCTTGTTGCGGCGGTCGATGAGCACACGGCGCACATAGAGGTCGGGGCCCCATTCGTCCTTGCGTTCGTCGAACACGTCCACGGCCGTGCCGGGGATGTAGAGCAGGCAGTTGAACTGCACGGGAGCGTCAACAGAGAAGTGTACCACGTCCAGAGGTTCGGTCTGGTCGTAGGTCAGGAACTTATAGAAGTCGTTGTACTGTTCCTTGGTGATGGAGAACTTGGGCTCGCGCCACAGGGCGGCCGTGGTGTTCACGCGGCTGCCGTCCAGTTCGATGGCGAAGGGCAGGAAGTTGGAATGCTTGCGGATGGCGCTCTCGATGCGCCACTTCTCTTCGTACTCGCGGGCGTCGTCGCGCAGGAAGATCTTCACGCTGGTGCCGCGCTTCAGGCCCTCGGCTTCCGCGCCGGAAAGAGCGCGCAGCGTGAAGGAGCCCGTGCCTTCGGAGGTCCACACATGTGCGGAGCCGTCGCCGCTGGCGGGCACGGAGGTCACTTCCACCTTCTTCGCCACCATGAACACGGAATAGAAGCCGATGCCGAAGCGGCCGATGATCTGGGCGGCGTCGCTGGGCTTGGAGTCGTCGTGTTCGACGATGGCCTCTTCGCCGTCCTCCCCTTCCTGCACCAGCTCGGCGTCGGCAGGCTTCTCGCCTTCGCGTTCCTTCAGGAACTGTTCGGAGCCGGAACGGGCGATGGTGCCGAGATTGTCTATCATCTCCTGCTCGCTCATGCCTATGCCGGTATCGGCGATGGTGAGCACATGGTTCTCCCTGTCGGAGCTGATGCGTATCTCAAGGGGCAGTTCCGCGTCGCGCACGGCGGCGCCGGTGGCCTGCAGGAAGCGCACCTTCTCCAGTGCGTCGGAGGCGTTGGAAAGCAGTTCCCGCAGGAAGATCTCGTGATTGGTATAGAGAGAATGGGTAAGGATATTGAGCAGTTTGCACGTTTCCGCGCGAAACTGATGCGTAGTTTCAGGCATGGTGCTGTCTCCTGATAGTATGCGGGAACGGGCTGCCCGGGCAATGGCGAAGAGGCGGGCCGCCCGTTCCGAAAACTTGGAAGTCCTTTTCCAGATAAGGCCGGGCCGTCCGACGTCAAGGTCCATGCACAGAAAAAGGCGGGGCAGTGCCCCGCCTGCGGAAAAGGAGCGCGGCTCCTTCAGGCTCAGCGCGAGCCTGCAGACCTGTCCGCCGCTCCCAGCACTTCGCTCAGGAGGCGAGACGAAACATTCTCGCTGTTCCACGGATACGGAGTGATGGACGATGCCTCGACATGTCCTTCGCCGGCGAATCGCGCCGAGAAGGAAACGTTGGCCCGGTCTATGAACTTATCCAGCTCTTCCGGGATGATGACCGGGCACTTCTCGGAGTTCAGCGGCTCGCGATACTCCACGAGGAGCTTGTTCTCGCTTGAGCTGTCCAGCCATTCGTACTGGCTCACCAGCAGGCTCCCGTTCCAGCCCGCATCCGCCGCCTTAAAGGCCTGCATCCACGGGTCGAGCTGCACCTGCCGCACAAAAACGCGCTGGGTCACGGAGCCGGGGCGTTCCGGCCCGCAGGAATAGAGTATCTCCGCGGATTCCAGACTGGAACCGAGCATGCCGGGATACCATGCTTCGCCGCCGGCATCGGCAAGGGCCACGGCAAGCTGGGCATGGTCGCCGTGGGCGCTGAGGCAGTACCAGACAGTGCCGTCAAGATAGGTCGTGAGGCTGTTCCCTTCGTGCAGGAGCACTGTCATCTTGCCCTGCGCCACCGTTGAAAAGCCCGGTGCGGCCTTCACCGCCACTTCGGGCCGTGCCGAAGATTCAAAGGATGCCTGCGGGCCGGAGCCGCGCACCAGCTCCCATCCGGCATCGGCGATGCACGGAAGGGCAAGGACCAGGAACGCAAGGACGGGGAGTATCTTCTTCATGCTGTCCCTCGCTGGTAAGAAGTCGAGCCCGGGGATATCCGAGGGCTGGGACAAGGCTAGCACCCCTGCGCTGAGAAAGGAGCCTGCCCGAACATGAGAAAGCCATGCTTATCATCCGGGGCTGAAGAAACTAGTGCGCGGCAAAAGAAAAGGCCCCCGGTTTCCCGGAGGCCAGAACTTTCGCCAAGGAGTTGCGCGCTTAGGCAAGCTGCTGTATGCCGTCGAGCTTCCAGCTGTCGCCAGCGGCGGTGGAGCAGACGAAGTGCCACACCTCACGCACCTGTTCGGGGTGGGCTGCATTCTGGTTCTCTCGCATGAGCACGTCGAAGTACACGGCCACGCGACGCTTGTCGCCCTCGTCGCGCACTTCGAGCAGGGAGGCGTTCACGAGCAGGATCTCGGTCTTGGAGGGCTCGGGATCGGAAGCGGCCTGTTCGCGCAGTTCAGCCATCACGTCTTCAGTGGCGAAGTTGGCGATATCGTTGAGGTCGCGGCGGTCCCACGAAGCCTGCAGGCGGGTATAGGCGGCCTTGGCGCCGCGCAGGAACTCGTCCTGGTCGAAGTCGGCGGGCACTGCGCTCACTTCTTCAGCGGCGTTCTGCCGGGCGGCCTGAGGTTCGGAGCGCAGGGCGTCCCACGCGGAGCCCTGAGACTGGCTCTGGCCGTACTGGTTCTGACCGAAAGGCTGTCGCTGCTCATAGGAGCGTTCCTGCCAGTCCTGACTGCGTTCTTCCTGACCGCCGCGAAAACGGCGGAAAAGGCGCATGGCGAAGAAACCGAGGGCCACGAACAGAAGTATGTTCATGAAGCTGCCGATGGCGCCGCCGAAGCCGGTGCCGCTGAACAGGGAGCCGAGGAGCGTGCCGGCGAGGAGGCCGCCGAACAGGCCGCCGAAGAGGCCGCCGCGGTTCTGCGTCATGGCGGCGGCACCGCCGCTGGCGTTCTGCTGGCCGGTGGCCTGGCGGTTCATGGTGGTGGCGGAGCTGGCGCCGCTCTTGATGCCGGAAGGCGCAGGAGCAGGATTCTTCATGATGGAGGAGCTGCCGAAGCTGCGGCCGCGGCCGAGGCGTGCGGCATCCGCATAGTCCGGCATGGCAAAAGAGATGGCGGCGAAACAGGCGGCGCAGAGGGCGAGCTTTTTCCAAGTGTTCATAGTGTCGATATTCCTTGATTCTAGATGGTGGAAGCCGGGGCACTCTCCTTCCCCGGAAAGCAGAAGATAAACACTGCCCGGCGGATTGGGAAGAGGCCGGGAAGGCTTTTTTCTTTCAAAGCGTTGCAGGAAGGCTCACAGGCCGAGGGCCCGCCACAGGAGCATGAAGGCCGAGGCGCATATGAAAACAAGGATGAGCATATGCAGGACGGATGTATCCATGCCGCGGCCGAGCCGAACGCCCATGCTCTGTCCAGCCATGCTCCCCACAGCGCAGGCAAGGCCTATGCTGAGTATGCGCATGGTACAGAGGCCCGCCGCAGCCTGCGCCAGTACGGAAAGCCCCATGATGAACACGAAGTACAGGCTCATATTGCCCCGGCTCCTGTCCGTATCCCATCCGCGCAGGATGACATAGATGCCGAGCGGCGCGCCCGGAATGGCCACGGATGCGCCGGTGAAGCCGCAGAGGAAGCCCGCCAGAAGGCCGACGGACGGCGAATCCGGAAGCCTGAGCTGCCGCCGCCTCCGCAGGAGCTGGAAAACGATGAATGAAAGGAGGACAAAGCCCAGCAGGAGCTGGAGGACGGGAACAGACACAGCCTTCAGCGTGAGCGCACCGGCGGCGATGCCGGGCAGACTGCCGAGGAAAAGCGGCCTCATGTCCCCCCAGCGGAAGCTCGAGCGATAGGCCCATGTAACGTGCAGGGCCGCGCCGAAGCCGCCCAGGGTGGCCACGAGTATGACGTCTGAAGGCTGAAGCAGAAGTATGAGCAGGGGCATGGCCGTCATGCCTGTGCCGATGCCGGCCGCGCCTCCGGCCACACCGGCCAGAGCCCAGCCGAAGAACATGGCGGCATATATCCATAAACTTTCCATAGATAGCCTCCCGTTCCTGCCATGTTAGCCCCGGCACTCCCTCTTGTCCATATGTAGGCCGCTGGAGGCGCAGGAAACGCATTATCCGTCCTCTGCCTGCGGCCTTTCAGGCTTTTCGTGACCAGAAGGTCTTGCTCCCGACCTGTTTTATCCGTACAATGCCCCCGAATCCAAGACCCGGAGGAAGGATGTACGTTTATCTCATCGGCGCAGGCCCCGGCGATCCCGGCCTGCTCACCTGCAAAGGCAGAAAGGTCCTTTCCGAAGCCGACGTGGTCGTCTACGACTACCTCGCCAGCGACGAACTGCTCTCCATAGCCCGCCCCGACGCCGAATTCATCTACGTCGGCAAGATAGCTGGCAACCACGCCATGAAGCAGGGCGACATCAACAAGCTCCTCGTCGCCAAGGCGAAGGAAGGCAAGGTCGTTGCCCGCCTGAAGGGCGGCGATCCCTATATATTCGGCCGCGGCGGCGAAGAAGCCGAAGAGCTCGTGGACGCCGGCGTTCCTTTTGAGGAAGTGCCCGGCATCTCCAGCTCCATCGCCGGCCCCGCCTATGCGGGCATACCGCTCACGCACCGCGCCTACTCCTCTTCCGTGACCATCATCACCGG
>JAFQPD010000023.1 GCA_017411945.1 Mailhella sp. | reverse complement strand
GCCCACGGCTACGGTTCGGCCATGAACCCCTGCGTGGACTGCAAGATAGTCATGATATCCCGCGCCCGCGAGCTCATGCAGGAATACGGCGCAAAGTTCATCATTTCCGGCGAAGTGCTGGGCCAGCGCCCCATGAGCCAGCGGCGCGACACCCTGAACGCCATCCGCCGCGACGCAGGCGTGAAGGAAGTGCTCCTGCGCCCGCTTTCCGCCAAGCTTATGGACCCGACCCCCATGGAAGAATCCGGCCTCGTGGACCGCGAGAAGCTGAAGGCCTTCAACGGCCGCGGCCGCAAGGACCAGCTGGCCCTTGCCGAGCACTTCGGCATCACCGAGATACCCACCCCCGGCGGCGGCTGCAAGCTCACTGAGAAAGAGAACACCCGCCGCTTCTGGCCCGTGCTCACACGCCTCGCCACCCCCACGGTGAACGACTTCCGCCTCGCCGACACCGGCCGCCAGTTCTGGCTGGGCGACTTCTGGCTGGCTGTGGGCCGCCAGAAATACGACAACGAGATCTACGCCGACCTCCAGCAGCCCGGCGACCTGCACTTCAAGCTGGCAGGCTTCCCCGGCCCCATCGCCATCGGCCGCGCTTCGCATCAGTGGGACGGCGACACCGTGCAGAAGGCCGCCGCCCTCGTGGCCTCCTACTCCCCCAAGGCCGTGAAGGCAGGCGAAGAAGGCCAGCGCGTGGGCGTGCGCGTCACGCAGAACGGCCAGCAGAGCGTCGTCTACATCACGCCCTGCCGCGAAAGCGAATTCACAGAACCCACATGGGAAGCCGCGCGCGACGAACTCTACGCCCTGCGCAAGCCCGCGAAGAAAAACGAAGAACAGGCCGAAGCCGGCCTCGAATAGCATAAAGGATGCGCCCTGCTCTCGCCTGAGGGCCGCGCATCGGAGAAGACCATGTCCCTCGAACAGCCCACTTCCTCTGAATATCTGCGCAAGATACTGCTCACCCCCGTGTACGACGTGGCCCGCGTGACCCCGCTCGAACATATGGAGAAGCTTTCCGAACGCATCGGCTGCCGCGTCTGCCTCAAGCGCGAAGACCTCCAGCCCGTTCATTCCTTCAAGCTCCGCGGCGCGTACAACAAGATCGCCCAGCTCCCGGCCGAAGCCAAGGAGCGCGGCGTCATAGCGGCTTCCGCAGGCAACCATGCCCAGGGCTGTGCGCTTTCCGGCTCGCGCCTCGGCGTGAAGGCCACCATCGTCATGCCCAAGACCACGCCCGACATCAAGGTGGACGCCGTGCGCCGCTTCGGCGGAAACGTTGTGCTCTTCGGCAACAGCTTCGATGAAGCCTACGCCGAATCCCAGCGACTCGCCAAGGAAAACGGACTCACGCTCATCCCGCCCTACGACGACCCCGACGTCATCGCCGGCCAGGGCACTGTGGCCCGCGAGCTCCTCGAGCAGGACAGCCGCCTCACCCACGTTTTCGTGCAGGTGGGCGGCGGCGGTCTGGCCGCAGGCGTGGCCGTCTATATCAAGCAGGTCCTGCCCGAAGTGAAGGTCATCGGCGTGGAAGCCAAGGGCTCCGCCTGCCTGCAGGCCGCATGGGAAGCCGGCGAACCCGTCACGCTGGACCGCGTGTCCCTCTTTGCCGACGGCGTGGCCGTGAAGCGCATCGGCAGCGAGACCTACCGCGTGCTCCGCGAAAACCTCGACGAGATCATCACCTGCTCCAACGACGAGATATGCGCCGCGCTCAAGGATATCTTCGATGACACCCGCGCCATTGCCGAACCTTCCGGCGCGCTCTCCCTCGCCGGCCTCAAGAAGTACGCCGCCGAGCACGACGTGAAGGGTGCGCGCATGGCCTGCATCCTTTCCGGCGCGAACATGAACTTCCACACCCTGCGCTTCGTTTCCGAACGCTGTGAAGTCGGCGAACGCCGCGAAGGCATCATTTCCGTGACCATCCCCGAAAAGCCCGGCGCCTTCCTCGCCCTGTGCAAGAAGCTGGGCCAGCGCATGGTGACCGAATTCAACTACCGCGTCTCCGACCCGAAGCAGGCCGAGATCTTCACCTCCCTGCGCCTCACCGGCGGCATGGAAGAGCTGGAAAAGATCATCGATGACCTGCGCTCCTCCGGCTACTCCGTCACGGACATGACCCGCAATACCTTTGCCAAGAGCCATGTGCGCTACATGATAGGCGGCAAGGCCCCGGCCAGCGTGAAGAACGAGCGCATCCTGTCCTTCCAGTTCCCGGAACGTACCGGCGCCCTGCTCCAGTTCCTCGAGACCCTCGGCACCGGCTTCAACGTGACCATGTTCCACTACCGTAACCACGGCGCAGAATACGGCCGCGTGGCCTGCGGCTTCGAAGTCGCCCCCGAACAGCAGGAAGAGTTCTACGAGAACCTGAACAAGCTCGGCTTCGCCTGGTGGGACGAGACCGACAACATCGCCTGCTCCAAGTTCCTCGCCCCGATGGAGTGAGAGGAAGGATGAGAAAGATATTGAGGGGGAGATAATCTCCCCCTCAAACACCCCCATAGTTCGAGCGGCCCGACCGGATGCAAGCATCCAGCCGGGCCGCTCGGTTTATGCGCTGTTGAAGGACGAATTCTGTTCAACGCTCAATTCACGCGGAACAACAACCTGCGCCATGCCAATCAAAAAGTCTTGGAAGGGATGGGGGAGCACGAGGGGCAAGGGGAAGCTTTCTTCAGAAAGTTCCCCTTGCCCCTCGTATCACACAAATCTCTCTTACTCCTTCCCCTTCCCAAGCAGAGCTCTTGCGAAGTCGTGCGGGTCGAAGGGGCGGAGATCTTCCATCTTTTCACCGAGGCCGATGAAGGAGATGGGCAGTTCGAACTGGCTGGCCACGGCGAGGGCCACGCCGCCCTTGGCGGTGCCGTCGAGCTTGGTGAGGATGATCTCGTTCACACCGCTGGTATCCTTGAACATCTTGGTCTGCTGGAGGGCGTTCTGGCCCGTGGTGGCGTCGATGACGAGGATGGTGCGGTGGGGCGCGCCTGCATGCTTGCGCTCCACGACCATGCGTATCTTGTGGAGCTCGTCCATGAGGTTGGACTTGGTGTGCAGGCGGCCGGCGGTGTCGATGAAGATGACGTCGTAGCCGCCCTTGAGGGCCTTGTCCATGGCTTCGTAGGCCACAGCGGCCGGGTCGGCGTTCATGCCCTTGGAGTGGAAGTCCGCGCCGATGCGCTGGGCCCACACTTCGAGCTGTTCCACGGCGGCGGCGCGGAAGGTATCGGCCGCGGCGATGAGCACCTTCTTGCCCTGCATGCGGGCGCGATAGGCCAGCTTGGCTATGGTGGTAGTCTTTCCCACGCCGTTCACGCCCACCATGAGGATGACTTCGGGAGCGTTCACAGCGGCGATGCGGCGGGGAGTCTTGAAGATGGCTTCCACTTCCTCTTCAAGGATAGGCATGAGGGCGTCGGGAGTGGTGATGCCTGCGGCGGAAGCGCGTTCCTTGAGCTTCTTCACGAGGGCGAAGGTGGGCTCGGCCCCCATGTCCGCCATGATGAACAGCTCTTCCATCTCGTCCCAGAAGGCCGGGGTGAGTTCGGTGTGGCCGGAGAACAGTGCCTTGAGGCCCTGGCCGAAGCGTTCGGTAGTGCGGGCAAGGCCGGCCTGGAGCTTGGAGAAGAGGCGGTCGCGCTCGTCTTCTTCGTCCTCCATGTCGAGGGCGATGGCGAGACGGTACTGCAGTTCGGAGCGGAAGTCTTCGAGCCAGCGGTAATCCATGCGCTTGAGCCAGCCGCGGAAGTCTTCGATAAAGGCAGAGGCTTCGGATTCGGGAGTCTCAAGGGCGCGGAGCAGGAAGCCGAG
>JAFQPD010000022.1 GCA_017411945.1 Mailhella sp. | reverse complement strand
TTAGAACAGGATATTTCTAAACTAAAAAGTTTAGGAAGGGGGTGGGGGAGCTCGAGGGGGCGGGGGAGGACCTTTTTCAAAAGGTCTCCACCGCCCCCTCGTATCTCACAAATCTCTCCTACTTCCCAAACAGGCTTTTCACAGCGTTCCCGAGGTCTTTGGCGGCCTTGCCGAGGCCTTCGCTCCCTATGGTGAGGGAGATGCGGGCGTTTTTGAGGGCGGTCTTAGAGGCGTCGCCGAGCTGGGAGGAGATGGACTTCAGCACGCGCTTCGCGGCCTGGGCCATGGTCACGCCGGACTGGCCTTTTTCGCGGCCAATGTCTGTGAGGCGTATTTCGGGCAGATCGGCCTGGAAGTCGAGCTTGAGGGCGGGCATGCGGATGGCGGCCTTGCCGTTGGTGATGACGAGCTCGTCGATGATGACTTTCCTGGCCGGGCCTTCGTCCTTGCCGGGGCTGGCGGCCTCCTTCTTCGTGGCATCGGCCTTTTCCCGAGCCGCGCCAAGCTGTTCCACGTTCTTGATGATGTCGTCGAAGTTATTGGACTTCTGGCCGAGCTCGTAGATGATGTCCGGCGAGTCGATGGCTATCTTCCTGATGACGATGACGTCGTCGGTGAGCGTGGCCTTGTCCAGCGCGACGCTCACCGAGCCCACGCGGGCGGCGTGCGGAGCGGTGTAGCCCTTGGGATTGCCCAGCACGAACTCGCGCAGGACGCCTTCGCCGGAGAAGAGGGAAACGTCCGCCTCCTTGAGGAAGACGTGCGTTCCGGTGACTTCCGGGCCGAACTTGTTCACGCCCGCTTCGATGATGGGGTTGAGCGAAACGAGCAGGGCCGTGGCCGCACCGGCTACGAGCGCGCCTATGCCGCAGGGTATGAGTATCCATTTCTTCATGGCGTATTCCTTATTAAAAGTTCCTAGCTTGAGAATAGGATATTTGCGGGGCGGCGTCCAGCCCTCAGGGCAGTTCGGCGGGGGCTTCGCGCTTCAGGAAGGCGTCGTCCACGTCCACGAGCATGGGCATGCGCCTTGGGTCGGAGAAGTCCGGCTCGAGCGCAGAGGGCTGGGGCAGGGCGGAAAGGCCCTGTTCGGCGGCCCATGCCTCCACGGCGGCCTGTATGTTGGCGAGGAACTCCTCCATGTCGCCGCCTTCGGGCGTGCAGCCGGGAAGGTCGGGGAATTCGCCTGTCCAGTCGCCCATGAAGTCCTGCGCAGCGTAAACGGTGTACTGCATGTTTCCCCCTGATGTCACTGCTGTTTTGGAAGCATTATCCACGTCTGCTGTTTGCGCACTGTTTCGGCCCAGTGCGCTTTGTAGGCCATGCGCGGGTCGTCGCTCATGCCCATGTCGTAGCGGGCCGCGCCTTCTTCGCAGAGCCATTCTATCTTCTTGAACTGCATGAGGTCGCCCACGGACCACGAGCGCAGTTCGTTGTCGTAGCTGAACTGCTGGCCGCGGTACACCGAGCCCTTGGGGCTGGGGCGGTGCGCCGTTACCAGTTCGCCGCGCGGGCCGATGAGGAAGGGCCGCGAGGTGAGCTCGCCGCCGGCGAGGCTGCCGAAGATGAAGCCTATGTCGCGCCCTTCGTGCGTGGCGAAGATGACGCGCGCGCACCCGGCCTGCGGGCCCACGCTGAGGCGGTGCATCATGGCGTGGTAGAATTCCCTGGAAGGAGTCTCGCTGATGCCGGAGTTCGCCTGCCCCTTCCAGCTGCGGGCTTCCACGTCCAGCATGCGGGCGTAGATGGCGTCGGCCTCGGCGTTGGTCAGCGGCATGTGCCGCTCGTACTGCACGCCCCTTTCCTCGGCGCGGCGCAGGGCCTTCTTCAGCTTGCTTCGGAAATTGCCGGAGCGGCGCGCGAGCCAGCCTTCCAGCCCGCCTTCCAGCGATGCGCTGCGCTGTTCCGGCGAAGAGTAGAGGGCGAATTTGTAGAAGCGCGAAAAGCCGTGCGTGAGCCGCTGTAGGAGCTCGCTCCCGGCGAACACCGAGCTGAGCAGAACGCCCGGCACGCGGCCCTGATACTCGCGTATGATGGCCCCAAGGCAGCGCGCGAAGAGCTGGTCGCCTTCCGGGCCGAGTATGGGGCAGCCCGAGAACCAGTGCGGCTCCAGCGGCAGCAGGCAGGGCGAGCCGTCGGAAAACGAGCCTTCGGAAAAGGCAACGGCGTTGCGCCCGTCCGTCTCGATGAACACGCGCCGCGCCGGAGCGAAGGTGTCGTGGAACGAAAGCTGCCACGCGGGCGCGGAACACGAAGGGTCGTAGAGCTCGGCGTCCACGCAGTCGTTCCATTCCCGGTACGTCTCCTCGGAAAGGCCGTAGGCCGCAGTCGTCCCGCGCGCCGCATCAAAGGGCGCGCCCGGAAGCAGGGCGTTGTCGAGCGTGAAAAATTCCATGCCGACAACGTAGGAGAAGAGAGGAAGGATTGCAAGAGCCGCGGGGAGGCTCTGCCTCCCCGGACCCCTCCGGCAGGGACCTGAGGCCCCTGCACCCCCCTTTCTGCGAATCTCCGGGAAGCGCGCATCCGCGGACCTTCGCAGGATGGGCGCGAGGAGCTTCAGGTTCTGCGGGTGTTCCTGAGGGGGATGCGGATGCTCAGATGGGGAGTTTCTGCGGAGGCGGGCGCGGGGAGGTTTATTTTGGCGGGAAGTGGTGTTAGGGTGCGGGAAATTTCAGCTCATGGAGAAGGTTTATGTTCCAGCAGGAAAAAGGCGAAAACACCGAATTCAAGGACGCCGTCACTGGGCTCTCCCACTTCGAGGCCCACGGCGACCGCTGGGCCTCCCTCGACGAGAACGACGCCCTCGCCCTTGCCGTGGTCATGGACAGGCTCTTCCAGCGCGGCGGCTTCACCGTGGAAGAGCTCCCCGGAAAGTACGACATGCTCCTCCAGCCCTACGGCGACTGCCGCGCCGCCGCCCTCGTTTCCGAGAACGAGGAAGGCCAGCCCGGCGTGGACTCCGTCTACCCCGTGCTTCGCGGCGTGAAGAACGCCCTGCGCGTGGCCCATCTCCACGAATGGGGCATCCCCGCCGAGGCCGAAGGCGACGTATGCGCCGAAAGCGAAGCCTGCGGCAAGCTCGCCTTCTTCGACCCCTTCTGGCGCCGCGACCGCGAAGCCCTCGCCGCCCGCAGGGACGACGGCGCAGAAGCCGACTTCCTGCTCTCCGCATGGGCCTACCGCGTGGCCCGCGCCGAAAAGGAGGCCCCCGCGCTCCGCCGCCATCAGGTGGCCACGGAATACCTGTTCCGCTTCAAAGTGCTGGCCGTTTCTCCCACGGAGTTCTGCGGCTATCTCGTCTGGCGTCTTTCCGTGGAACTCTCCGACGGCGCGCCCCTCTTCCTCTACGCTTCCGAACGCTCCCTCGGCGGACTCCTGCCCAAAGCCGGGGACGAGATAGAAGGCCAGCTCTGGCTTTGCGGCCACCTTGCCGGCGCCTTTGCTGAGTGGAATAGTTAGACGATTCTAATATTGGTGCAGAAAAAAAGGAAGGCCGCCCCCGCGATGGAGACGGCCTTTTTTGTGGCTTTTCCGGCTGGCCGGGGCTTACATGTACTTGCCCCATATGGCCTTCACGCGCTTGGCCACGCAGAAGTAGCGGTACCAGATGGCGGAAAGCAGGACCATGCCGCTTATCTGCCCGGCCACTTCGGCGGTGTAGGCTTTCTTCACGAGCTCAAGGTCGAGCTGGGCGTCCGGCACGGTGGAGGTCACGGCGATGACGCCGAGCAGGGGAGTGATGGCGGCGATGAGCGGGCCGGTGAGCAGCATGGCCTTGGTGAGGCGCACGGCCTTGGGCTTCTGCAGTATCACCTGAATCATGCAGTAGAAGATGAACACGTTCCACAGGCCGATGATGCTCACGATGCCGAGGAACGCGCCCGCGAACTTCGGCATCTGGAAGGCGGCCATGAAAGCCGGGTACAGGCCGAGCAGGCCCTGCGCCGCGCTGATGACGTACATGGCGATGAATATCACGAGCCAGCCGCCCATGGGCGAGCCCTTGATGCCGTAGTTGTTTTCCGGGCCGTCGCCGCTGGGGCAGGAGGGCGGGGGAGCGGGTATGTGGGACATGGCGTTTCCTTTTTTCAAAAGTTTTCCCTGTCTTAGCGTCTGGCGGCGTGCGGGGCAAGTTAAATCTGGAAAAGGGGCGGGTGCTGCCGCCTGCGGGGCCCGCGCTTCTCGTTTTTGCCTGAAACGATCAGAACGGCGCGGGAGTGCTGGAAAAGTTCAGACATCGGCGAATCCTGGGAAGGCAGGAAGTTTGCCTGTTATGCTCAATCGTTCAGGCGGGGCAAAGCCGGAAGGCGACTCTCTCTCTCTCTCACTCTCTCACAC
>JAFQPD010000021.1 GCA_017411945.1 Mailhella sp. | reverse complement strand
TCTGGAACTGCGTCCATGCCTTCATCGGCGACGAGCAGAGCCTCGACGACCACGTTTCCACCTTCACCGGGCAGATACATCATCTTTCCTCCATCTGGGAGGAGCTCGACAGCCACTCCCTCATCCTGCTGGATGAATTCGGCGCAGGCACCGACCCCTCGCAGGGTGCGGCCCTCGCCCAGGCAGTGCTCGACGGCCTCCTCGAGAAGGGAGCCTACACCATCACCGCCACGCACTTCCCGGCCCTCAAGAGCTACGCTCTCACCCGCGAAGGCGTGCGCGCCGCCTCCGTGCTCTTCGACAACAATACGAAGAAGCCCCTGTTCCACCTCGCCTACGATCAGGTGGGTGCCAGCCAGGCCCTCGACGTTGCCCGCGAGCACGGCCTGCCGGAATCCGTCCTGCGCCGCGCCGAGCATTACCTTCTTATGGACGGCGACGATGCCAGCGCCGTCATGGACCGCTTGAATGAGCTGGCCCGCCAGCGCGAGGAAGAGCTGGCCCGCATGAAGGACGAGGAACGCCGCCTGCGCGACAAGCGTCAGGCCCTGCAGGAAAAGCTGGAGAAGGAGCGCGCCCGCCTCGACGAGGAAGTGCGCCGCCTCTCCCAGGAGCTCATGCGCGACTACAAGAGCGGCAAGGCCACGGCGAAGCAGACGCAGAAGGAGATGGCCAAGCTCCGCGCCGACCTCGCCCAGTCCGCCCGCAACATGGACGAACGCCCGGCCGCCGACCTGTCCAAGTTCACTGTAGGCGGCGAAGTGCTCCACCGCCAGTGGAACAAGAAGGCCGTGGTGCGCGAGCTGAACGAGAAGGCCGGCAAGGCGAAGATAGATATGGGCGGCGTGACCATGTGGGCCCCGCTGGCCGATCTGGAACCCGGCGCCGCCGAGGCGGCCAAGCCCAAGGGCACCGTGACTGCCCGCGTTTCCCGCCCGATCTCCTATCTGCGCCTTGACCTTCGCGGAAAGCGTGCTGATTTAGCTCTGGCGGAGCTGGAACAGTTCCTCGACCGCTCCCTGCTTTCCGGCACCGAAGGCGTGGAGATAGTCCACGGCCGCGGCACCGGCGCCCTTCGCAAGGCCGTGCACGAAGTGCTGCGCACCTTCCCCGGCGTTGCCTCCTACAGCCTCGCCCCTGAAGATCAGGGCGGCGACGGCATGACGCAGGTGCTCTTCCGCTAGGAAGGAACATCTTTACGGACAGACGATGAGAAATACCGATGTCATACAGGCGATAAAGTCGCGCATAAGCCTTGCCGATATGGCCAGGCGCTATGTGGAACTGCGCTCTGTGGGCTCGCGCCTCGTCGCTCCCTGCCCGTTCCATCAGGAGACCAAGCCCTCCTTCTCCATCAACGAGGAGCAGGGCACGTTCTACTGCTTCGGCTGCCAGGCTTCCGGCGACCTCTTCGATTTCTACGGCCGCCTGAACGGCCTCGACTTCAAGGAGACGCTTCAGGCTCTGGCCGAAGAGGCCGGCGTGCAGCTCCAGACCTACCGCCCGAACCCTCAGGCGCGCCAGGAGCGTTCGCAGAAGCGCGACATGCTCAAGATGCACGAGCTTGCCGCCGCCCATTTCCACGCCAACCTGAAGGCATCCCATGCCAAGGTATGCCGCGACTACATCGAAGAGCGCGGCATAACGCCGGAGCTCCAGGAGAAGTTCGGCCTCGGCTGGAGCATGGATGCGTGGCAGGACCTTGGGGACAGCCTGCGCCGCGCCGGCTTCGACCTGAACGCCGCCGCGGAATGCGGCCTGCAGTCGAAAAGCGGTTCCGGCCGCACCTTCGATCGCTTCCGTAACCGGCTCATGTTCCCCATCCGGAACCTTTCCGGGCAGGCCGTGGCCTTCGGCGGGCGCATCATCCCCTCGCTGGCCAAGGAAGACGACGCCAAGTACATCAACAGCAGCGATTCGCCCATCTACAAGAAGGGCGAGCACCTGTTCGGCCTCTTCCAGGCTCGGCCTTCCATCGCGGTGAAGAAGAGCATCATCCTCACCGAAGGCTACATGGACGTCATCACCCTGCACCAGTACGGCTACCCCCAGGCCGTGGGCGTGCTGGGCACGGCGCTCACGCCGGAACAGATAAAGCGGCTCTCCGGCTTCAGCTCGCACCTCGAGCTCATGTTCGACGGCGACGGAGCGGGCCGCAAGGCCGCCTTCCGCTCCTGCGAGATGCTGCTCACCCGCGGCCTCTCCTGCAAGGTGGTGCTGTTCCCGGACGACAACGATATCGACAGCATGCTCCGCAGCTACGGCCCCGAAGCCGTGGAGGAACTGCGGGCCAAGGCGCAGGACGGCCTCGCCTTCTGCATCTCGGTACTGCGCGGCATGGCCCCGCGCGACGCTGTGGACTGGGCCAGAAAATTTCTCTCGCAGGTGGAGCTGCCGGAGCTTTTCCAGCGTTTCGCCTCGGAACTCGCTTCGGGCCTCGGCCTTTCGGAAGCCGACCTGCGCGGCGGCGTGCTGGACCGCAGGCAGTCTGCCGCGCCGGCAAGGAACTCCGCGCCGGCCATGCCCAAGGGCATAAGCCGCGACCGCGAGATCATGACTTTCGCCGTGCGCTATCCGCACTGCCTGCCTGAACTCCAGGCCGCAGGCGCCGACCTCTACTTAGCCGCCCCGTGGGCCTTCAAGCTCTGGGACAAGATAGCGCAGACCTGTTCGGAAGAGGCTTTCGAACTGCTCGAAGCGGCGGAAAGAAAATTTTGGATTCGATGCCGGGGCACGGACGCCCCGCCGCTCGACAATGAAGAAGGCGAACTTAACGCCATCCGGCATATGCTGGAACAGTTGCAGAAGACAGCACATATGGCATCCGTGGTAGAAGCCCTCAGGCAGGGCACGGCGGATGAGGAAACTCAGCGGGAATATATGCGCGCGCTTGATGAAGCGCGAGGGAGGCATAGTGACCAATCTTAAAGACATCCAGCAGGTGAAGGCTCTTATCGCAAAGGGCAAGGCTGCGGGCTACCTCACGGTCGAGGAAGTCAGCAAGTCTGTTCCTGCTGAGATGAGCTCGCCCGAAAACTTCGAAGAGATCATCGCGCTGTTCGACCAGCTCGATATCGCTATCGTGGATTCCGAGAAGGAAGGCAAGTCCATTGCCGTGAATCATGCCGATGCCGAGAACGAGCCCATGGACATGGTCTTCGACGGCTCCGACGACGACTCTCTGGAATTCCCTCTCGACCTCAGCTCCGAGGACTCCGGCGACTTCGCGGCCCGCAACACCGACCCCGTGCGCATGTATCTGCGCGAGATGGGCGCGGTGCCTCTGCTCGACCGCGACGGCGAAGTTGTCATCGCCAAGAAGATAGAAAACGGCGAACAGGACGTGCTCTACGCTCTCGTGGAAGTGCCTGTGGCCGTGGAAGAACTCATCAACGTGGGCGAAGACCTGCGCCAGAACCGCATCAAGCTCAAGGATGTGGTGAAAACCATTGAAGAAGACGACCCCACCGAAGACGAGATGAACCAGCGCCAGCGCGTC